>JAOZNY010000135.1 GCA_029933565.1 Bacteroidales bacterium | reverse complement strand
ATTCACTGACCATCATTCTGAGTCCCACACCGTAAGTCCACTTAATGCCTTGAAGTGTATAGGCATTTATATCGGGGGCAACTTCACCGAGACCGGTAAATACAGTCCCACCGATTATCCAAGCAATGGGAAATCGTAATTCCAGTTGGGCCTCAATAATTGTCTTATCACGAAAACGCCCATAATAAATACCACGCATTCTGTCTGACCCTCCCATTAATGCCAGTGACTGAACCGGTACCTCACCAAACTTTGCCTCAGTGTAAAACTGCCCGGCAATTGTAAGCCATTTAACGGGAGTAATATATTTACGTAAATCAAGAGAGAATGTGTTATAGGCAAAGTTGCTCCCCAGCCAATTTACATAAGTCATAAACTCAAAATTAATATAAGAGCCTTTTTGTGCATTAAAACGATTATCACGGGTTTCGCGGCTAATACTAAAACCAAATCCCGATTGTATCCCTTCGTTATCTGTTAGATTGGCTACATCTTCATTGCATAATTCGCATTCTCCAATTGTGTCAATTTTTGTGTAATAGTCAAATCTGTACTTCGCTCCCACATACCAATTATCGTGAAAATTGTACTTAAATGATTGGACAAATCCAATATTTCTTGAATCCAGCACACAATTTATGTCTGCATTAGTATTGTTACCAATACCAAAATATAATATTGGGAAATTGATAAGCAAAAACTGAGTAAAACTCTCATATTTATTTTGACCAAACATAAGGTTTGAAGTAACTACAAACTTATACTGTTTGTTTTGTGTCATATATGCCAGGGCCGTAATACTTGATGGCTGTATGGTAGTGTCATTTTGATCAGCTGCTATTCGGAAGGTATTGATTTTGGTAAGTCCAAAAAGCCATTCGGTAGTCGAAGAATATGAAACAACAGGTAATGGAAAATACTTGATAACATATTCCATCTGTTTATTCATTGCATCAAGTTTGCTTAATGTATCCGATTTCGCTGTATCGCTTTTAATTGTATCAGCAACAGCATTACCTTGATATTGACTTAGATTATAGCCACTTGCATTAAAGGTAGTTGTGAAAAATAATCCTAGAAATAATGCAAAAACAAAAAACCTCATATTCTTAAATTTGTGGTCAAAGATAATTTCTTTTTTTAGGTCTTGACGTATTTTTTGCTCAAGACTCTTAAAAGTATTTTGCTGGAAAGCATCAGAGAAAATAAAAAACAAATATTGTAATTGTTAAAAGTTGATTGTAATTAGTCAAAAAAAAACTGTAAAAATGATTAGATTATTTATGACACACCCCTATTCCCCTCTCAAGATGGGACAAGTAGGAAATCATTGTTTACAGTTTTTAATCAATGCCTTTTAACTTTTAACAACCTCAATAATAAACAATCCTAGAAGCTTACTTTTAAAGTTTCCCTCTTGGTATTTCCAATAACCTCAAACAACAATATTCCTTTATTAGAAGTGAAGTATTTATTTATATCAAGTTGATATTTCTCAATTTGAACCAAACCGGTCGAAAACGAATCTAATTTCTTTCCAGAAAGTGTATAAACTTCTACTTGAAAAGATTGAGGTTCATTGTTTTCTATAATAATAAACTTTGATTGTCTGGAATTAATAAGTTTTGCTGTGAAACTTTCATTAAGCACTTTTTGTTCTTCGCTTCCTACATATAAATCATTCAGGTCAACTTTGAAAACTGAATTGCCATAAGTTGCCGCATAAACCATATTTGTTAGAGGATTAAGCCTTAAAGCAACCACAGGTGTTTGCGGCATATTGCCCGACATATTCTCCCAACTATCACCACCATTGTGGGTAAGATAAACACCGGCATCTGTTCCAACAATAATATTCTCATTATTAATGGGATTTATTACGATTGTATTTACAGGAATCTCTGGCAAGTCACCACTGATATCAATCCAGTTCTCACCAAGGTCGATGGATTTATAAACATGAGCCAGTGGTTCGTCCCATCTAAAACCTGAAACTGTAACGTAAATTGTTTCTTCTTCAATGGGATCGAAAGCAACACGAGTAATCCATCTGTCTGGCAAATCCATAGAAATTACATCCCATGTAAAACCCGAGTTTAATGAAATGTGAACATTCCCATCTGCACTACCTGCCAAAACATAATTTTCGTTGAGGGAAGAAACAGCAAGTGTGGTCAAAGTATTAAAACTACTACTACCGCCATCCGTTAGATCACCACTAACAGCATCCCAGCTACTTCCATTATTTGTTGATTTCCATACCCTATGTGAACCAAAATATGCAACCTGATCATTTCCTGGGGTTAAGACAAGAGGCGCCGACCAGTTTTTTCTATCATTTTCCATGGCCGAGGAAATATAATCATAACTTGGCCAGTTAGACTGTGCATTGGTTGAACGGAAGACGTTCCCCCACTGATATTCAGCATAAGCTATATCATTATTTTGCTGATTGATTGCAGAGTACATTCCATCGCCACCTAAAACGGCAGTCCAGTTTAAAGTATTTCCACCAATTGTACGTATAGAATTATTATCCTGTGTTCCACCCACCATAAAATCAGGGTTGGTATTACTAATATCAAAGGCATAAAACTGGGTAAGTGGTAAATTATTAATCTTAGTCCACGAATTTCCATTATTCGTACTCCAATACAGTCCTCCATCATTACCTAAATAAACTCTACCGCTTTCATCATCAAAAAACATTGCATGATGGTCGACATGAACAGAACCTGCAATTTCATACCAGTTTGATCCACTGTTTTCTGTTCTCATAAGTATCTGTCCCAAAGTAAAAACACGGTTCTCATCATTTGGATCAACCCTAATCTGACCAAAATACCAGGCGAAAGAAGATCCCATGCCATGGAGGTCGTTATTATCTACCTGTTGCCAATTTTCACCACCATCAGAAGTTTTAAAAGCCAGCATTTCCTGACTTGGCATATCGTACATGGCATACAAAACATCGGGGTTCGACTTTGCAATGCTGATTCCAATGCGACCCTTGTCGATGTCGCCCGGCAAGCCATTTGTAAGTTCTATCCAATTATCGCCACCATCAGTTGTTTTCCAAATACCAGATGAATGACCAAAAGAGTTTCGGTAAGTAAGTCCTCGTTTACGTTCCCAAAAGGCAGCATAGAGGATGTTTGCATTTTCTGGGTGCTGTACAAGATCGATTGCAGCAGTTGAGTCATTTACAAAAAGTACCTGTTCCCAGTTTTCACCACCATCATCTGTACGGTAAATTCCACGTTCACTATTTGTTGAGAAAAGATTCCCGCAAGCAGCGGCAAAAACTCTCTGTGAATTAGAGTGGTCAACAATTATTCTTCCTATGTAAGCAGATTCTTCAAGTCCTGAATATTCCCATGAATCACCTCCATTAGTTGATTTGTAAATCCCACTTCCTAGAAAACTATAACTAGAGGCATTGGCTTCACCGGTGCCTGCATAAATAATCTCCTGGTTCTCAGGGTCAATTGCCATATCACCTATGGAAACAGTCGGCACTCCATTGAATATTTGCTCCCAGCTAAAACCCATATTTTCTGTCTTTAGGATTCCTCCTGAAGCACCACCAACATAAATAATTTGCGATTGTCCTGCTGGCATCTCAATATCAGTTATTCTTCCTCCAATATTTGTAGGACCAACAAATTCCCACTCAATTGTACCATCCCTGTCAGCATACTTCTGACTGGCCTTTCTCATTTCGGTTAAATAAACGTCCTGTTTAATTTCATCGTAAGGGTACATACGCTGTGCCGACATCCACTCACCGGGGCCTGTTGGGACTTGATTATCTTGTTCAGTATGACTCTGTAGAAAACCGAATATCACTGCTATTATAATAATAAAAGGAAAAATAAAATAAATCTTCTTCATGACTAATATTTAAAATGGAGCCCAAAAATACAAATTGTATTAAAATATAGCCCATTATTATTCAGTCTCAGTTTTATATTAAATAGATATATTTGCCACTTTGTTAAAATTGGATAAAACAATCAATTTTTAAGGATTTTAATGATAAATTATCATTTTATTAGTTTTTATTCTTACATAATATTTTAAAAAACCAACTATGAAAAATTTCCTAAGCCTTATTATTCTCTTATCAGTATCTATGGTAACAATTGCACAGACCGAAGTGAGTGGAAATCAATCAGGAACATGGTTAGTTGCCGATTCGCCATTTAATGTAGTTGGTGAAATTATTGTTCCTTCTGGTGAGATATTAAGCATTGAAGCAGGTGTAGAAGTAAATTTCCAAGCTTATTATAAGTTTATTGTTTTGGGAAATTTACAGGCCCTGGGAATGGAAAATGATAGTATTTTCTTCACCACAAATAATCCTACAATTGGATGGGGTGGAATAAGATTTGAAGATGCTGATGGGATTAGTAGTTTATCCTACTGCCGTATTGAATATGGTAAAACTTCGGGAGAATATCCTGATATCCACGGTGGCGGAATGGCATTGGTGGGCTCTGATGCAGTGGTTACTAACTGTGTTTTTGCTGATAATGATGCTACTGGAGAAGAAAATGGAATGGGAGGCGCTGTTTATGGAATGAACACCGGAAGTCAGGACGAAACGCTAACTCGCTTTGTTGATTGTAGGTTTATCAGAAATCATGCTTATGGTGAGGGTGGTGCAATAAAGTTTACCGCTGACGATAATTCAGAAATAATCAATTGTGAATTCATTGATAATAACTGTAATTATGGTGGGGGAGCCATTTCGTTGTATTCCGTATATGGCACAACAATTACTTATTGCCTATTTGTAGATAACTATACAATGTATTCAAGTGGGGGAGCAATACACACACTTGGTATTGGAAATAATATGAGTTTTGAAAACTGTACTATGTATGGAAATTCTGCTGTTACCGGTGATGGAGGGGCAGTATATTTAGCCTATGCAACTGCAAGTTTTGTGAACTGCATAGTTTATGATAATCCGGGTATGTATAGTGATGATATTTTTGTTGATATAGGCAGTTCCGCCGAAATTAATTATTCTAATCTTACTATGCCTGATGGAGCAAGTGGTGGTAACAATATTAATGAGAATCCGCAATTTGTAGATGCTGCAAATCTTGATTTTCATCTTGAGGAAACTTCACCATGTATTGATGCAGGTACCGATATAGGTTATGAGTATTATGGTGATGCCCCTGATATGGGATGTTATGAGTATGGTTTGCCAACGGCAATTGATAGTTATGAAAATCAAGAACTACTGATTTATCCTAATCCTGTTAAGGATGTCTTCACTATTAAGAATTCAGAAAGCATGAAAACATTGAAGATTCTTGATATTGATGGTAAACTTATGATAGACAGAAAATTAGAAAACGCAAATAAAATAAGTATGGATATATCTGATTTTAAAAATGGTATTTACATCATTAGCATTGAAACAGAAAGCCAGATATTAGTAAGCAGAATTATTAAAGTTGAATAAAGAGACCAAAATATAATTTATTAAATAGACTCATTTTATTCAAGCAAACTAAACGTTTTATTCCAAGCTAATTGATATATTTGTTTCGGATGAACGTGAAAAATATTATTGCTGATATAATAGTAATTTCTTACTTAGGACTGCTGGACTTCTAAATTCAGATAGCATCTATTGATTATGGTATCTGAGAATTCTTAGTTAATTATTAAACCTATCTTTTCAAATGATAAACAATATTTTATACTATATCCGTCAAATATTTATTGGGTCAATACTGTTGTTTACATCAACTTATTCTTTTGCCCAATACGACAGCATTTTTCACGACAATAATTACAGAACGTTTTTGGTTCACAAACCACCTGCAAGTCCTTTAATTGATACATTCTCCCTAGTTATTGCAATGCATGGCGGTCTGGGCACTGCCTACAATATGGAAGAGATGTCGATGTTAAGTGAGAAAGCAGATGAAGCAAATTTTATTGTTGTCTATCCTGAAGGGACGAAAGGTGGATTCCTAAACAGGCGCACATGGAATGCCGGCTGGTGCTGTGGAGATGCAAGCAGTTCGAATGCCGATGATGTCGGGTTTATCAATGCTCTGATTGATACAATTATTAGTCAATATACCATTGATACAGGCCGTATTTATGCTACAGGAATGTCAAATGGTGGCTTTATGAGTTTTAGGTTGGCTTGTGAATTGTCACATAGGATTGCTGCAATTGCCCCCGTATCAGCATCTATGAGCATGATTGAATGTGAACCTATCCGTGCAGTGCCAATAATCAATTTTCACTCTTATCTTGACACAAATGTCCCATATTTGGGTGGAGTTGGTAGTGGCTTTTCGAATCATCATAATTCACCTCAAGATTCAGTTATGAATGCATGGGCAAATATGGATACATGCTCCATTTTTAATGATACCATTTTGCATAATGAGCAATTCACCAACATCCAGTGGAACACCTGCAGTTGTGAAACAGAAATTCAATATTATATTACTCAGGATGGTGGACATTCATGGCCTGGGGGTGTTCAGACAATAACCGGTGACCCTCCTTCCGAATTTTTAAATGCCAATGACTTAATGTGGTCATTTTTTCAGCAGTACTCTCTTGATTGTGGAACAGTGTCAGCAATGAAGGAAAATGGTGATAAGAACAATAATTTCTTACTGTATCCAAATCCAACTAAAGGAGTTGTTTACATCGACTACAAAGAAAGAAATAATGATATCAGAATAAGTGTTTACAACCATTTTGGCAGAATAATAATAAAATCCAAAAATGTTGATGCAATTAATTTAATTAATCAACCATCAGGAATTTACTATATAAAAATTCAAACCAAGCACAAAATACTGACAAAGAAAATTATAAAAACGTATTAAGTAGGCAACACAATAGTTGTTATTCTTAAAAGTAGGGTAAAACAATTTATCCGCGGTATCTTAATAAACTAATGTCTATGCGTACTTATTATTTAATTCTACTGTTCTTGTGGATATCTTCTATAACATTTGGGCAGAACGACAAGAAAGTGTTTATAATGGTTCATTTTGAATCAGGTAGAGATACAACACATCCTCTAATTAATGAGATATTATTTGATGAACTTGGATACCCTCCAGATTCATTAACTACGAATAGTTTATATTTTCAACAAGTTCTCTGGCCTGCCATTGTAAATATGATCCAAACAGCTGACTCATTTAATATTAAGTTAACTCTTGCATTGCAATCGCAAATGGCAGAATATATATTACAAGATGAAGGCAAAATAAGTTTAATGTACGATTGGGTGCAGAACGGGCATGAATTAGCAGTACACCACCACGGAATAAACCATGTCGACTGGGGAGGATATACAAATCGCTTTCAGGGAACAGTGTATCCGGACGATCACATTTGGGAGGATAAATTTCTAAATTCAGGTTTGTATCGCGGCAATATGCAACAAGGCTTTAACTATTTACAGCAATTGGCAAGTGAAGTTAATGATAGTGTGGTTACTGGATGCATTACTGACACTCAAATAGACAAGCCGGATGCAATAGTATATTTAACTGAGGGAGGTGATCCCAACGATTTAATATCAATACCTGATACAATAACTCTTCCTTTTGAAACTTTCTATTTTTTGAGCCATTGTCAATTGCTATCTTTTTATAAGAAGGAGGGTGAAATAATAGAAGATGATATTATCAATCACGAACTTGCAACAGAAAGGTTAAATCTTATCAAGGATAGTTTAAATCAGGTAAGCGATGATGAAATAATGGGAATCGTATTCCATGCATTTGACTACTATCGTTTTCCTGACATTTATAGAGATTTATTTAGTTTTTTTAATCAAAGTCAGGTCAATAGTAAATCGATTAGAGAGCTTATGTCAGGAACCACCGGGATTGAAAACAATAGTTATTATAATAATATCAGTATTTATCCAAACCCTACTACAGGAATTGTTAATATTAATTATTCAACTCATGATACAAAACTCAGTCTAAGAGTCTTTGATATTTATGGAAAAATAATTATGGAAACCTATCGTACTGACCAAATTGACTTGAATAATAATAAGTCAGGTATTTACTTCGTGCAAATTGTATCTTCTTCTAATATTGTGACTGAAAGGATTATTTTGCAATAATTTCTTTATTAAAAGTACTTTCAGACCTATAGAATAACCGTAGTTTTTACAGTCTCAATTCAAACTTTATTATGGCCTATTATTAAAAGGTAATTAATATATTTGCTCCCAATGAACGTGAAAAATATTATTGCTGGGATAATAG
>JAOZNY010000134.1 GCA_029933565.1 Bacteroidales bacterium | reverse complement strand
AACACTTAATGAGATTGAGATTATATTAATAGACGACTGCAGCACTGATAATTGTGGTCTTATCTGTGATGAATATGCAGCAAAGGATAATAGAGTTGTTGTTATTCATAATGAAAAAAACATAAGGCAGGGATTATCCCGCAACAAAGGTATAGAAATTGCCAGAGGGGAGTATATTGGTTTCATTGACCCGGATGATTGGGTGGATCTTGATTTTTATGAGAAACTATATAATACCGTGAAGAAAAACAAATCAGACATTGTAAAAACAGAACAAATAAAAATATTTTTTGATGGTACTAGTGAAATACAACCCAACTTAAATAAGCAAATAAAAAAAGGGCTGAAAAAAAGAATGCCTGTGTTTCTTTTGTTTACTTATGAACATACTACTGCTATTTTCAGAAGAGAAATTATCATAATGAATGAAGTAAGATATCCTGATATAAGAAATGCTCAAGATGATATTTTTTTAATCCATGCAACATATTATTCTAAATCAATATCAATTATTTCAGGTACTTATTATTATTATAGGCAACACCCACAATCAACAATATCGGTGCGAAAGAAACCCTATTTTGAAAGCATCTTACAATACTTCAAATTATGTCTTGCC
The DNA here is from genome assembly GCA_029933565.1 of Bacteroidales bacterium. Lineage (GTDB taxonomy): Bacteria > Bacteroidota > Bacteroidia > Bacteroidales > F082 > BM524. The sequence continues at coordinate 7,715 of JAOZNY010000134.1, read as the reverse complement.
TTTATCAATGCCCACGAAATGGAAAAGCATTATTATGATTTAGTTTTTTCAAACAGTTTTAATTCTGTCAAAAACAGATACAAAGAGATGGATGGTATATCTGAACTTTATGATTTCAGGAGAGAATATGTGAAGAAAGCACTAACCATTATGAGTCAGTATAAATATGATAAAGGGTATTTACTTGATGGCTTTTTCAATGAGTTCACATTTAAGAAAAAAATTAAACAATTAATAAAAACCAAGATATTAGGATTAAAAAGAAAATAAACTGGTCACATGGAAAAATCAAAGTCCTGTTAAAATATAATCTTTAGAATTTATATGAATAATAATATAAAAGTTTCCATAGTACTTCCTGTTTATAATGTGGAGCCCTTTATAGGGCAATGTCTTGATTCTTTAATTAATCAGACACTTAAGGAGATTGAAATAATTCTTATAAATGATTGCAGTACTGATAGCAGTGGGAAAATATGTGATGAATATGCTGCCAAAGACAATAGAATTGTTGTTGTTCATAATAAGAAAAACATAAGACAGGGGCTATCCCGCAACAAAGGTATAGAAATTGCACAAGGGGAATATATAGGTTTTATAGATCCAGATGATTGGGTGGATCTTGATTTTTATGAGAAACTATATAGTACGGCGAAAAAAAATAAATCAGATATAGTAAAAACAGAACCAATAAAAATATTCTCTGATGGCTCAAAAGAAATACAACCCGACTTAAATAAGCAAATTAGAAAAGGGCGAAAAAAAAGAATGTCAACTTTTCTATTGTTTACATACGAACATTGGTCTGCAATTTTCAAAAGAGAGATAATAACTAAAAACAGTGTAAATTACCCCTCCATAAGAAATGGCGAAGATATTGTGTTCTTACTTAGAACTACATATTATTCCAGTTCAATCTCTGTTATCTCAGGAACCTATTATTACTATCGACAACATTCCAATAGTACTGTAAATGTACGAGGAAAGATTTATTTTGAAAGTATTTTACAATATTTTAAATTATATCTGGATTTTATCAATTCCCATGAAATGGATGAGAATCATTATAATTTAGTTTTTACACAAGGCCTTGGTGCTGTTAAAGTCAGATACAAAGAAATGGATGGACTATCTGAGTTAAACGATTATAGGCATGAGTATCTTCAAAAAGCATTTGACATCATGCTTCTTTATAAATATGATCCGGGATATATACTCGACAATTTTGTTTTAGAGTTTTCATTACTTGAGCGATTAAGCCATCATTTAAAAAATTTATTAAAGTGATATTATCATCTATTAAGATTCAAACCAAATAAAATTGAATATTATATGAATAATATAATCATTCTCGAACCACTTGGGGGGCTAGCAAACCGTATGCGGGTTATTGCCTCCGGCCTTTGGCTTGCTGGCATCCTCAATAAAGAAGTAAAATTAATATGGAGTCTTAATACTGACCTGAATTGTAGGTTTGAAGAATTATTTGAGCCCATAGAAAACATTGAAATAATCAATAAAAAATTCACCTATCGTTTCTTCAGATCAACAGAAAAAAAAAAGAACATTAAGAAATTTATTATACGATTAATAAATACTATTGTAGCAACAGATTACAATATTTTAGAAGATGGCGATATAATAAAGATAAAAGGCGGAGAACTTGATATAATTGCTTTAGGAAGAACCAATAAAACATTATATTTTCGAACTTGTTCAGAATTTGGAAATAATATTCCTGATTTGAAACAGTTTATTCCAAAACCTGATATTCAACAAAAGATTAATGAATGCTGCAACAAATTCAATGATAAAACCATAGGTGTTCATATAAGAAGGACAGACCATATAATTGCCATAAAACAAAGTCCCACCGAATTGTTTATAAACCAAATGAGCGATGATTTGGAAAGGAATCCTGAAATAAGTTTTTTCCTTTCAACTGATGATAAACAAACTGAAGATCAATTGAAGTTACAGTTTGGTGAAAAAATAATGACCTATGAGAAATCATATTCCAGAAACAGCATACAAGGCATTAAGGATGCGGTTGTAGATTTTTACTGTCTGGCAAATACAAGTAAAATCTATGGGTCTTACTGGAGTTCATTTTCCGAATTGTCCTCTAAAATCAACGGAATAAATCTAGAACGACTAAAAATAAATAATTCAATTCACTAAGACAATCTATTTTCCAATGCAGTTTAATATTTCAGTTATTATTCCAGTATTTAATGCCGAAGCCTATTTGGAGAAGGCAATAAATTCTGCCGTGGAATTGGAGGAAGTTAAAGAGGTAATACTTATTGAGGATGGGTCTTCAGATAATTCATTGCAGATTTGCCAAAGGTTTGCTGAAAAATTTCAAAAAGTAAAATTATTCACACATCCCAATGGTGAGAATCTTGGTGTTAGTGCAAGTCGAAACCTTGGTTTGAGGCAGGCTACTTGCGATTATATTGCATTTCTTGATGCCGACGATTTTTTCCTCTCGAATCGCTTTAAAACTGACAAGAGCATCTTCCTTAATAACCCTGATGCAGATGGTGTTTATAATGCGATTGGGGCTTATTTCTATACTGAGAATGGAAAACAGATATATGGAAAATTGATGAATAAGAATAATCTCACTACTATAACTGCAAAGATCGCTACCGATAAACTATTTCCAACTCTATCACTCATGGACAAGTATATTGGATATTTTTCTTTAGATGGTTTAACTATAAAAAAGACAGTTTTAAAAAAACTGGATAATTTGTTTAATCCAAACCTACGACTTCATGAGGATACAGAATTTTTAATACGCCTGGCATATTACGCTAAACTTTATGGAGGTGAGTTAGCGAAGGCGGTAACACTTAGGGGAGTACATGATACTAATAGTATATTAGGTTTAAAGAAGGATAAGAAAAAAATAATACTAAATCAGTTAAAACTCTGGAACTCATTGCTTGAGTGGTCTGTAAAAGAGAACCTTAAAGAGCAGTATCAATTGCATTTTAAAAGGATGAGCACAATATACTCCACTATGCATTTAAGTCGAAATAAGGCTTTAAGTACTTATGTAGGCATAGCAGCCAAGGATAAGGAATTGTTCCTTAAATCATGCTATTATAATCCATTACATTATTATGTTTTTGGCAGCAGTTTCTTAAGTAAAGGAATAATCCGGATAAAACATCTTATTCAAAAAACAATTAACATCCAACACTACCAGATATCTAAATAATTAAAGAATTGTTTTAATGTCACCTCCCCTATTAAGTATAATTATTCCCACATACAATAGCGAGCAATTCCTGTCTCAAACTATCCAAAGCATATTAAACCAAACGTATAAAAACTTTGAGTTGATAATAATTAACGATGGTTCTACTGACAGCAGTAAATCCATAATTGAGTCATTTAATGACACCAGAATTAAATATTACGAGAACAAAAAAAATAAAGGAATTGTATTTACTAGAAACTATGGATTACAGTTAGCAAAAGGTGATTACGTTGGTATGATTGATTCCGACGATATTGTTTATCCGGAAAAATTCGAAGAACAAATAACTTTCCTTGAGAAAAACAAAGATTTCGGAATGGTTGGTTCATGGGTAAAGTTTATAGATGTAGAAGGTAAACGGCTGTCCGGAAGTTGGAAATTAAATGCACCACCTGAAATGATTCCATCAATTATGCTATTTAATAATTACTTTGTTCAGTCTGCTGTACTTTCCAGAAGAGAAAGTATAAGTAGATTTACTTTCAAAGTTGATTTTCCAACCGCACAAGATTATCTGATGTGGGTTGAAGTAACACAGAACTACAAAACATGGAACCTACCTAAGTATATGCTTGATTACAGGGTACATAAAGGGGGCATTACAGAAAAGCATAAAGAAGTAAGGTCTGAAAAGGAGAAAGAAATCTTCAGGATGCAACTTAAGAGATTGGAAATTAATGCTACTGATAAAGAACTGGAATTACATTCATTAATAAAAGACGATAGACCTATAACCCAAATTAATACACTCAAATCAATTGAAGAATGGCTATTAAAAATAATCAGTAAAAACAAAACATTAAAAGTTTATGATCATCGTATGCTGACCAAAGTTGTCTATAACCGCTGGCTCAAAGTATGCAATAAATCATCATCATTACACTTTTTAATGTTGTATAAACTTATAAGTTCACAAATATTAATTAATTTTATTAAAAATTATAACCCATTTAATAAAAAACTCTAATGACAAAAAAAACTGTTAGTGTTTCAATTGTTGCAGCAAATTATAATAATGGAAAATACCTCACCGATTTTATTAATAGTATTAATGACTCCACTGTATTACCTAAAGAACTAATTATTGTTAATGATGGTTCAACCGACAACTCACTTGAAATACTCGATAGTTTTTCAAACTTAAACTACCTTCAAATAATAGATCTTAAAGAAAATGTTGGATTCTGCAATGCATTGAACCAGGGTTTGGATATTGCTACTTCAAAATACATTTTACGTGCCGATCCTGATGACATAGTTACAGAAAACAGAATTGAAACACAATATAACTATTTGGAACAAGCCCCACAGGTTGATGTAGTTGGCAGCAATGCTTTTTATTTTAACAACACTTCACATAAGGAAATATTTAAAACAAATTTTCTGAAGGGACACTCTGCAATAAAAAAAAGATACCTTAAAGGCGAGCACGGTGTTTTACATGCTACTACTATGATTAAGAACAAAGTGATGAAAAAGTATAGATATGATCAGGAAAATGTAAGAGCTGAAGACTACGAGATCTTCTCTAAAATCATTGCTGACGGGTATACCTTCGCAAATATTAGCACACCACTTTATGGAGTTAGGATTCATACAGACAGTGCTTCCACAAATATTGAGTATTCAACAATTGAAAAAACTTTTAAAATAAGAGATGAAATTTTTAATACTTCAACCTCTAAAATAAAAATGCACTTTTATTTTTGGTATATTTTAAATTACAGAAGATTCTTAATCTCCCAAAATTTCTTGCTAAAACCTATGTACTTGTTTTTATCTGTACTTTTTTATCCGTCAAAACTCATCAAAAGACTTCTTTAAAATATTCGGAAAATGCAAGGGGTTACCAAAATAATTAATCTAACAAACAAACTAGTCGAAAAAAACAAAAGCAATCTTGTACATGCTTTTTTTTGGTTTTTTATTGCTTCTTTCGTTGCCGACCAAATAATAAATTCATTCTTTCATTTTCCTTTTTTCGTAGTTTCAGCCCTCCTATTATTCCCTTTTCTATTTATTGTTACTCAATACAAAAACAGAAATAAACAACAATTATATGTATTGGTTTTTTCATTTTTTACACTAACAATTCTAAACAGTATTGTTTATGTATTTGATGTTAAGAATATTTCTGACCTTATATTTATTCTCCTTTTTGTCACTATTTATTATTACTACCAAGAAAATATAAATAGTTTAAGCATTTCTAATGTTTATTTATTCTTTGGTTTAAGTGTTATATTGTTTTCCTTCACTTTTATTGGAATTGATTCTCATTATGGAATAAAAACAGAATATCGATCATCCTTTAATAATTGGGCAAACTCCACTGATGTAGATTTAAAGAATTACTCGAAGGGTAGTTCAAATACATCTTTAAATGAATCCCGAGAAAAAGAAGAATATTCTGAAAATAATGAAACACAAATTTGGAAACCTAAACCTATACATATCTTAAAGAAACTAAGAATTTTTCATAATGGATTATTCAGGGTTTCACATGTGGCATCATATTTTTTTGGCTTTCTTTTTCTTTTCTTTGCTTACAAATCTCAAAAAAAGAAAAAAATACTCCACCTTATACTACTTTTAGTAAGTATTGGTTTTTGTATTTATACCGGATCAAAAACTGTCCTTCTTGCAATTGTTTTATCAATTATTATATTTCTGGTTTTAAAGAGGAGTTTTATCTATTCAGTAATTGTCTTAATTATTTTTACGTTATTGATATATGAAAGAGAATACATCCTGCAAATTACAGAAAACACAATTTTATATCCCTACTCTGTTTTAGTTTATATTTCTGTGGAGAATTTAACTACAGTCTCCCGGTTTCAAATTTGGAACTCCTGGTGGATTGAGATTAGTGAGTTCGGGTTTTGGGACTTTGTATTAGGGAAATCTTTTGCAAATGTTTTATTATCAAACCAAAGAAACCTTGATTTAAGAATATGGTTTCACAATGATTTTCTTAATATTTTTTATACTTACGGAATTGGCGGAATATTACTGTATATTTGGTTTTTTGTAAAGATTTATCGTGATAATAAAATTGAAATTAGAAATAATATATTCATTTTTACTTTTTATTTCTCAATGATAATATCAGCATTTATAAATGGATTCTATTATTATTTTCCCGTTTTCCTTTTGTATCTTTTCTTTTTAATGATTAAAACCGAAAAACAAATAGTTCAATAAAATGAGGATAGGGATTTTAGGTACAAGGGGGATTCCAAACCATTATGGTGGTTTTGAGCAGTGGGCTGAACACCTGTCGCAAGGATTGGTTAAACGTGGTTGCGAAGTTTTTGTTTATAATTCTCACAATCATCCTTATCAGGAAAAAACATGGAAAGGAGTAAATATTATACATAAATACGATCCTGAATACAAAGTTGGTACAACAGGCCAATTTATTTACGACCTGAATTGCATACTCGACAGCCGAAAAAGAAACTTTGATGTTATTCTACAATTAGGGTTCACAAGTAGTTCAATATGGGGCTGGCTTCAACCCAGAAAAAACACTTTCGTTGTAACAAATATGGATGGCATAGAGTGGGTGCGTGAAAAATTCAGTAAACCAGTACAGAACTTTTTAAAATATGCCGAAAAACTCGCTGTAAGGTTTTCTGATTGCTTAATAGCCGACTCTCCCGTAATTGAAGATTACTACAATACAAATTATTCAAAAGCTGTTGAATATATTTCTTATGGAACAGAAATTTTCGATAATGAAGACTCCTCAAAGATTGAATCATTTAATGTAAATCCTTATAACTACAATTTACTAATTGCACGCCTGGAGCCGGAAAACAATATAGAAACAATAATAAAAGGAGTTCTAAAATCAAATACTACTTATCCGCTACTTGTGGTTGGTAACCCTAAAATTCCACACGGCAAATATTTATTCGAGAAATATTCAGAAGAAGAAAAAATTAGATTTGTTGGTAGCATTTATGATTTGGAAATATTGGACAATTTAAGGTTTTTCTCAAATGTATACTTTCATGGTCATAGTGTTGGTGGTACCAACCCATCTCTTTTAGAAGCTATGTCAAGTTCAGCCCGAATCTTAGCCCACGATAACCCATACAACAGAAGCGTTCTTGACAATAATGGTAATTTCTTTTCTTCTTCAGAACAAATTTCTAATCTTTTAAATGAAGCAAAAAACAAAGAAAATTATAGTGAATATCTGCAAAAAAATCTACAACGAATTAATGATGTATTTTTAACTGAAAATGTTATTCAGCAATACTATACATTATTTAAAAAGAATACTAAGTTTTACAATGAAGTTGTTAAAAGTTGAATATCTCGTAGTTTAAAATTGAAAAATTGATTTCCGATAACTCCCATCTTGAGAGGGGAATAAGGGGTGTGTCATTAATAATTTAATCATTTTTACAATTTTTTTATTTTATTTCCT
>JAOZNY010000133.1:5669-8334 GCA_029933565.1 Bacteroidales bacterium | reverse complement strand
GATTCTTATTATAGCGGAATCGATATTGATTTACAAGTTTTTCTTGCCGGTGCTTACAATACTACTAACCATAATATGGACAATAACTTAAATGGTTTGTTGACCAGCCCTGACCCTTATGGCTTATCCACTTCTGTTTCTGCTTTCCCTACCGATGCAGTTGACTGGGTAAAGATTGAACTTAGAAATAAAAATGACAATACAGAAGTACTTTACAGTTTTGCACGTCTAATTGACCAGAGTGGTCAGATAATTGAAGAAGACGGAAATGACTTTAAAATGACTGGTGTTCCAATGGACTCATATTATATTGCTATTCTTCACCGTAACCATTTTACAGTAGTATCTGCGTCAACTGTTAATCTGGCTTCATCACCAAGTTTAAGTTTTAAGGGAAGCCAAACTACTGCTTATCAGAATGGTTCAATTACTACTAATGCAGCCATGAAAGAAGTAGAAACAAACATTTTTGCTTTATGGGATGGCGATGCTAACGGTGATGGAGAAGTGCAATATGAAGGAGGAAACCCTGACAGGATAAGTGTTTTAAGTGCTGTTGGAGTATCAACCCCTTCCAATATTATTAGTAATACATATTCCTTAAATGATGTTAATATGGATGGAGAGGTACAGTATGAGGGAGGAAATCCTGATAGAATCACCATTTTAAGTGTGATTGGAGTATCAACTCCCTCACAAATATTTTATGTCCATTTACCTTAGAATAAAAATAAATAGAAAAGATATTTATCATGAAAAAAAATATAATTACTCTCATTGTTGTTGTTTTTACTTTAAGTAGTATTTATGCCGACGATTTTAAAATCAGGTTAGTTGAAAATGACATGGGCTATATGGAAGTGCAGATGAAATCAGTTAATGCTGGTGTTACACCTACTACTTCAACACCTATTTCAGGTTTTACTTTCCAAATCAGGTGGGCAACTACTTTAAGTGCTGATATAGATATAGTCTGTACTTCAAATCCCTATAACTTAGCAGATGGACTAAATGCTATACAAACCACTGGGAGTTACAATTGGAGAACTTATTATGCGACTGGGACACCCTTCAGTTGCCCAACAACCTGGATTACCGATGAATGGGAAACAATTACTTCTTTCATGGTAACTACGGGTTCAGGAGTGGGAGATTTTGAAGTTGCTATAAATGGATGGGTATCTCAAGGACTCAACTGGCAAATTGAAAACCCTATCGTTTTTTATAATCCTGATGCTATTAGTGGAATTACCAGTTATTCTTTCCCAACACTTATTTATACTCATGTTTGGGTTGGTGGTGATGGAACAACAACAACAAAAAAAACAAGATGGCAAAGGAATGGCAATTGGGTAGATCAATGTAATGATGCGTCATTAACTTTTCCAACCGCATCTGATAATGCATATATACCAGATGTTTCTGGAGCAAGTGGATATTTCCCCGAAACCTCATACGGTGAAGATACTTGGGCATGTAATGATTTATTTATTGCAGTTGGGGCTCATGTTTCTGTCCCTGACTTATCTGAGATGGAGGAAGTACCTACGTATTTTGATATTGCTGGAGATTTAACAATAGAAGGAACACTTTACCTTCCACCATTAGGCCACGCAACAGTAAGCGGAATAACAACAGTAAATTCTGCTGAAGGAATAGTAGTACAAGCCGATGCCACTGGCGTAGGCTCATTTATCGATAATGGTTCTATTGATTATAGCGAATTGGGTACCGCAATGGTGCAAACATTTCTTTCAAACGCTGCTGGATCAGGTAACTTTGATATTCACCTTGTAGGCCCCACACTTAACCAGGAAAACTATGGTGGCACTGGTACAGGCGCATACTTAGGAGAATTTATTTTAGGTGGTGTTGATACTTATGCCTACGAATGGGATGAGACAGTTCCAGATGATGTTGATGCATGGGTTAACCTATCTTCATTAACTGAAGAGATTTATTCAGCAAAAGGTATTGGCCTTTCAACCATCGACAATACAGAACATACTTTGGAAATGACTGGTTATTTAATTACAGGAGAAGTTTCTTCACCTGCATTAACATTCAGTAATAACCATTGGGAACTAATTAGCAACCCATACCCATCCTCAATTGATTTTGATGCTCTTTACACATTAAATAGTGGAGTGGTAAACGACAAATTCTCTTTATGGGATCCGGCTGCAGGCAGTTGGGTTGAATATGCAGGTGGAGCAGGGGTTGATAGATTCATTCAGGTTGGACAAGGATTTTTTGTAGAAACCAACTTTGCAGGAACTTTTGACTTTACGAATTCTGAAAGGACTCACAGCAACAATGCATTTAGAGAAACTATGCCTAACTTACTGACTATAACTGCAGAAGGCGGCTTAGAAGGCTATAAAGATATCGCAATTATAAGATTTACAGATGAGGCAACAAGTGGTTATGATATTAACCTTGAAGCAGAATTCTGGGAAAGTCAAAATTCTGATGCTACCTCATTGAGGTCGGTAACAGAGGATAATCTTGAACTCGCAATTAATGCTCTTCCAACCGAAAGTTTATTTGGGAAAGATTTATTAAGCGTTCCATTGAAATTTGATTGTGGCTATACTACAGATTACACTCTCACATTTGAAGATATTGAATCATTTGAAATTGGAACTGAAATTTACCTTGAAGA
>JAOZNY010000133.1:0-5569 GCA_029933565.1 Bacteroidales bacterium | reverse complement strand
TCAGATAATGTTGGTTATTATATTGTAAAAGTAGTTACTGATACCAATATTTATACAGAAAAAGTATTGATTTTTAAATAATCCAATTTAAAGAATAAAATAAATAAGTAATGATGAAAAAGACATTATCAATAATAACAATCCTTTTGTTTTTCCTCGCATTTAGCGCAAACGCTCAAGAAATGGGGCCGTCAACACCTCCGGGTGGTGGCCCAATCGGAGACGATACTCCCATTGGAGGTGGGGCGCCCATTGGAGGCGGTAGTTTAATCCTAATTGGACTTGCTGCTGCATACGGTGGTAAAAAAGTATTTGACCTGCGTAAGAATGAAGAGGAAGAAAACTAAGGAACAATTTACCTTACTTATTAAAAAGTCATCCCTGAAATATTGGGATGACTTTTTTTTTGGGAACTCTTGAAAAATAAGGAGAAGTTTAAAGAATAATCAATTATGCCAACAGGCTTGCAAAGTGCAGATAATCAGTATTAATAATCCATCAATCAACTACATTATTGGCCTCAGTGATAATTTTTATTTATAGTCTTTTTAATTAAGTATAATTATTATATTTGCCACCATTAAATTTCTGATAAATCATAGTTTTTATGAATGAGAAAAGTGTAGGACAAATTGCACAAATAATTGGTCCGGTGGTGGATGTGGTTTTTGAAAACGAAAATGACATTCCTAACTTATACGATGCCCTGGAAATTACAAGGGAAAATGGTGACAAACTAATACTGGAGACACAACAAGATATTGGCGAAAACACTGTACGTACTGTTGCCATGGACTCCACTGATGGACTTAGCAGAGGAACCAAAGTAACAAGCCTTGGAGGACCTATTTCCATGCCAACTGGCAATGAGATAAGAGGACGACTTTTTAATGTAATTGGTGATGCGATTGATGGATTAGGTAATATTGAAACAGAATCCAGATATGCCATTCACCGCGATCCTCCTAAGTTTGAAGAATTAAGCACATCAAGTGAAGTTCTTTTCACAGGTATTAAAGTAATTGACCTTATCGAGCCTTATTCAAAAGGTGGTAAGATTGGTTTATTTGGTGGTGCCGGTGTTGGTAAAACTGTTATTATCATGGAGTTAATCAACAACATTGCAAAATCTTATGCAGGTCTTTCTGTATTTGGTGGTGTTGGTGAACGTACACGTGAAGGTAACGACTTGCTTCGTGAAATGATTGAATCAGGTGTTATTAAATATGGTGATGCCTTTTTAGAAGATATGGAAAAAGGCGGTTGGGATCTTTCAAAGGTTGATCGTAAAGAACTTGCCAAATCACAAGCAACTCTTGTTTTCGGTCAGATGAACGAGCCTCCAGGAGCACGTGCCCGTGTAGCCTTATCAGGATTAACACTTGCCGAATATTTCCGCGATGGAGATGAAAAATCAGGTGGTCGTGATATCCTTTTCTTTATCGACAATATTTTCCGTTTTACTCAGGCAGGATCAGAGGTTTCCGCTCTTTTAGGACGTATGCCTTCTGCTGTTGGTTATCAGCCAACTCTTGCAACTGAAATGGGAATTATGCAGGAAAGAATTACTTCAACCAAACGTGGGTCAATTACTTCAGTTCAGGCTGTTTATGTACCTGCTGATGACTTGACCGACCCTGCTCCAGCAACAACTTTTGCTCACCTTGATGCAACAACTGTATTGAGTCGTAAAATTGCTGAGCTAGGTATTTATCCTGCTGTTGATCCATTGGACTCAACCTCAAGAATTCTTTCTCCTGATGTTGTTGGCGACGAACATTATAATACTGCTGAAAAAGTTAAAAATATACTTCAACGTTATAAAGAACTTCAGGACATTATTGCCATTCTTGGTATGGACGAACTTTCGGAAGAGGACAAACTTATTGTTCACCGTGCTCGTAGGGTACAGCGTTTCCTTTCTCAGCCTTTCCACGTAGCCGAGCAATTTACCGGACTTAAAGGTACAGTAGTTTCTATTGAAGATACTATTAAAGGCTTCAATATGATTATGGATGGAGAAGTTGATGAATATCCTGAGTCTGCTTTCAACCTTGTGGGAACAATTGATGAGGCCATAGAAAAAGGTAAGAAAATGATTGAAGAGAGTAAATAATTTTACTTCTGTTTTAAATTGACTTTAAAATGAATCTCGAGATAATTACACCCGACAAAACAATTTATAAGGGAGAGGCCGAATTGGTACAACTTCCCGGAATTGATGGGTCATTTGAAATATTAAACAATCACGCTCCGCTAATTTCTGCCTTGCAGAAAGGTAAAATAAAAGTGAGGAAAAATGGTAGTGATGATTTTTACGAAATAAATGGTGGAGTAATCGAAGTTCTTGAAAACAAGATATTAATACTAGCTGAATAATATATATCAGCCTTCAAAAATCAAAATCCCGTTAATTTTATTGACGGGATTTTTTTATTTGGTCTTACAGTAAATTGAAACCGCCTTAATTGCTTCTGAATTACCCATTCCAGCAGCCTTATTCCAGTCATCACATGCTGCAGGCAGATTCTTCATAAAAAAATATGCCATTCCACGATTCATGAAAACTTTGGAGTTCTCCGGGCTATATTTTGCCGCTTTGTTTAAATCATCCAACGATTGCTGGTAATACTTTTGCTGACCGAGCAAAGTACCTCGGTTATAGTATGCCAACCCATAGGCAGGTGCTAGTTCAATTGCCTGATTAAAATAATCCATTGCAGAATCAAATTCACTTCTTTCAAAATATATTAATCCAATGGCAACTATTGAATTTGAATCTTGAGGATTGAAATTTAAAGCATCCTGATAATATGCTAACGACATATCTTTTTGACCTGTTTCGTAGTAAATTTTCCCAAGATTATAAAAAGCAAGAGCATTTTCAGGATCATACATCAGAGTTTCCTTAAACATTATTATAGCATCGTCAATTTGCTTTTTATTGTAAAACTCAATCCCTTTTCTAAAAGAAGATTTTGCCTCTTTTAAATCATTATCTCTTTTTATTTGCTCAGGTGTTTTTTTGTCCTTAACTGCTAATTTGCTTAATTTTTCCTTGTCAATATTCTTTTCAGTTGAATCATTGGTTGGGGTTTTCACTTCCATCCAGCCAGTTCGGGTTTTCGGTTCATCTTGCTGTTCAACAGTTTGTGATAAATCCTCTTTTTGAGTTTTTTCTTTTTTAGTATTCTGTGCTGAGCCACAAGATGCTAAGAAAAGTGATACAGTAATTAAATAAATGAGATACTTCATATTGAACCAAATAAAAATGAGGCGCAAAGATAAAGTATTGTAATTACAAATGAATTTTTGAGTTCAATTTTGAAATCTATTTCCCAACACCTACTCCCGCAGGAACTGAAAGGTGAGCCTGTACAAGTTTCCATTGCCCATCCATTTTTTCTAATACGCCGGTAAAACGTAAACCCTCATACTTTTTTGCTTCACCATTATACATGAAATTATAACTTAGGGCTTCGGCAAACCATGCTGTGGATCCTGTACAGTTAATTTTTATAAACTGATCAGAAGCAGAAATATATGTTTCATCAATTTGTCCAAACTGTGATTTTACTGCATTACGAATATTTGTCCAACCCATCAGTCTTTCATGCGAATCTGTCCCATAAAGGATAATATCGCTCTCCGGAGCCCAAATTGACTCAATAAGATCAAAATCCTGAGTCTCATTAGCAATAATGTAATTCTCTAAAAGTTGTTCAATTGCAATAGTCTCATCTGCAACACTAAATTTTTTTTCGCAATCGCCACAAGAGGCAAATAACAAAACTGTCAAAACGGTAATCAAGGATGTAAATTTAATCATGATTTTATGGTTTTATTATCAAAATAGTCAGAGTGTGAATATACAAAATTAATTAAATAGTCCAAACAAAAAATGCATTTTTCATCTATGGATTGATGTTTTTTCAAACCTTTGTATTTAAATTTTATCGAATTTGTTAGTTGGTTTCAAATAATATTTCTCAGATTATGATAAAAACAAGTAAATTCAGATTAAATAAAACAAATATTAAATGCTTCTTATTGGCTGTTTATGTGTACTTTAGGCATGTGACCTACTCTTCATCTAACGCTATTTAAAATACATTCAAATAATTTCAAAATTGGTTTTCTTATCTCAACATTTATTCGTAAAATTGCACACATTTTAACCAAATATTTGCCTTTTTGAATGAATAAAATATCGAGTGTTAAAAAAGCAGTTACACTACTAGGTTTTATACTAGCCTTGGTGGTGTCAATTAATTCCAGTTTACTGGCACAACACAACAATTCTGAACCTCAGGAAAACTGGGAAGACGAAATTGTTGACGAAATTGCTAATGAGGAATTTAAGGCTGGCGATATGATTATTGAGCATATCACCGATTCCTATGAGTGGCACATAATTACTATTGGAGAAACTCATGTAAACATCCCTCTTCCAGTTATTTTTTATGATGAAAGTGAATGGCATATTTTCATGTCTAGTGCATTTCATCATGCAGATGACCATAATGGATATTTCATTTCGCATAATAATTTTAATGCTGGCAAAATTGTTCGCTTGGATAATGAAGGAAATGAAATTAGGCCTGTACTTGATATTTCCATCACAAAAAATGTTTTGGCAATATTCATGAGCATATTCTTTATGATGTTTGTATTTATTTCCGTTGCCAATTCATATAAAAAGCGAAAAGGAAAAGCACCTAAAGGTTTACAATCATTTGTTGAACCAATAATTCTTTTTGTGAGGGATGATATTGCAAAAGCATCAATTGGAGAGAAGAAATATGAAAAATACCTTCCTTTCCTTTTAACGGTTTTCTTTTTCATTCTATTAAACAACCTTTTAGGCTTAATTCCATTTTTCCCGGGAGGGGCAAATATTACAGGAAATATAGGTGTAACAGGTGTACTTGCTCTTTTTACATTTATAATTACAAGTTTCTCTGGCAACAAAGCATATTGGATGCATTTAGTAAATGCGCCGGGCGTACCTTGGTGGTTGAAAATACCAATTCCATTGATGCCTATTGTTGAAATAATGGGTGTTTTTACAAAACCTTTTGTACTTATGGTTCGTCTTTTTGCAAACATTACCGCGGGGCACATTATCATTTTAGGTTTTATCAGTTTAATTTTCATTTTTGGTAATATCTCTGAAGGCTTAGGATATGGTGTTTCAATAGTATCAGTAGGATTCTCAATTTTTATGGGAATACTTGAATTGCTGGTTGCATTTATTCAGGCTTACGTATTTACCTTGTTGTCGGCTTTATACTTTGGTATGGCAACAGAAGAACATCATTAAAATAATTTGAATTCCATTAAATATAAATAATAACTAAATAACAGAAATTATGGAACTTTTAGCAATTTTACTCCAGGCAGCAGCCGATTTAGCACCTTACGCTAAGATGGGTGCTGGAATAGGTGCAGGTATCGCAGCAATTGGTGCTGGTATCGGCATTGGCCAGATTGGTCGTGGAGCAGTTGAAGCTATTGCACGTCAACCAGAAGCCGTAGGTGATATTCGTTCGAATATGATCGTTGCAGC
>JAOZNY010000372.1 GCA_029933565.1 Bacteroidales bacterium | reverse complement strand
AAAGAAATGCATAAAGTGATTAAGAGCATCACGAGTCGCCAACGCACACGCTTTGCTTCAGGCTCACGCCAGTCCATGATCTTATTATAAATCCCTATAGAATAAATTTTAAATAGTTTTCCCTTGTGATACAATGATAATTATTTCCATAATTGTCAGTCCAGGCTTTTGGGGCTTTTAGCCGGGGTTTTTTGTATTTTATTTCGAATGCTGTAAGTTTATTATTGGTTTCTTCCACAATATCCAGTTCGGCACCAGTATAGTTTCGCCAAAAATAACTGTTAATATGAGTTTGATTGTAAAGCATTTTTTTCTTTCTTTCTGCAATAATAAAATTCTCCCAAAGTGCCCCAATATCATTCCTCGCATCCAAGCTATTAAGATTGTCAATAATCATGTTTCGTATGCCATTATCATAAAAATAAAATTTTTGTGATTTGCTTATTTCATTTCTTTGGTTTCGGCTGAAAGCATTTAAGCGGAAAATAATAAATGATTGCTCCAGAAGGAACAAATAGCGTTCTACTGTTTCTCTGTTTAACCTTAAGGTATTACAAAGTTCATTTATACTTACCTGCGCCCCAAGTTGAAAGGCAAGAAGCCTTAATAAGTCTCTAATTTTCATTGGGTAGCGTATGTTCTCCAACTCCAGAATGTCTTTGTAAAGGTAAGATGTTGTTATTTCACGGAGATAATCTTCCTTTTCCTGATTATTTTTAATAATAATAACTTCAGGATATTGCCCGTAAATGAGCCTTTGATCCAATTGATCGTTCAGTTCAAATTCGTTTTGTTCTATTGCAAGTTCCTGCATCGAAACAGGTAGTAGTGTATAAATCTTTTTTCTGCCGGTAAGAGCTTCAGAAACCCTTTTGGAAAGCAAAAATGAAGAAGATCCAGTAACAAGAATTTTTAGTTTGGGAATCTCATCGTGAAGTATCTTTAAGTTAATTCCAATCTCTGGTATTCGTTGTCCTTCATCGATAAAAAGCAACTCGTAACCACTTACTAATGATTGCAACTTCTTGAGATCTCTGCTTGAAAGTATGTCAATATATTTTAACTGATCAGCATTTATTAATAGGCTTTTCAAGCCTGTCTGTTTAATTATTTCCTTTGATAAAGTTGTTTTTCCTACCTGACGTGGGCCGTATAAGATTATAAGTTTGCCGGAACTTATCAAGTCGGTGTATATTTGCTTGCGTAGTATTCTCTGTAGTAGCATAGTAATTATTTTCTACAAAGGTATGTATTTTATGGTTAACCATAAATATTATATATTAATTCTTATGGTTAACCGGGTAATTTCATCTTTTTTTTTTAGAATGGAATCTTTATACAGTATCTCCTACCAATTGATATTTAGGTAATATATAGTATCTCGCGCCAGTTTATGGCAGATTATTGAAATTAATTTGCCTGAATTCAAAAAAAATTAGAAAAAGTACTTGAGTAAACTAGGTAATTGCTTTTTCATAAAACATAAAAAAAGCGCCCCGAAACCGGAGCGCTTTTAATTTTTTATCCTAAATAAGATTTTAAAATCTTAGATCGGGAAGTATGTTTAAGCCTACGAATGGCTTTTTCTTTAATCTGTCGAACACGTTCGCGTGTTAGGTCAAACTTCTCACCAATCTCTTCAAGAGTCATTGGGTGTTTGGCACCAAGTCCGAAATAGTATTTAACTACTTCTGCCTCACGTTGTGTAAGCGTTGAAATAGCCCTGTCGATTTCTTTCCTTAGCGACTCGTACAATAATGCAGTTTCGGGAGTAGGTGCATCGGCACTTTTCAAAACGTCGTACATAGTATTGTCTTCGTCTTGAATAAGTGGTGCATCCATCGATACGTGCCTTCCTGCATTCTTCATCGACTCTTTAACCTCGTTTTCGGTCATGTCGAGTTCGGCTGCAATCTCCTTAATATTTGGTTCTCTTTCGTGAGCTTGCTCCAAACGGGCAGAGGCCTTATTGATTTTATTAATCGAACCAATTTTGTTCAAAGGAAGCCTAACAATCCTCGACTGCTCGGCAAGTGCCTGAAGAATAGATTGTCGAATCCACCAAACTGCATAAGAGATAAATTTGAAACCACGGGTTTCATCAAATCGCTGTGCTGCTTTTATCAAACCCAGGTTACC
>JAOZNY010000371.1 GCA_029933565.1 Bacteroidales bacterium | reverse complement strand
ATCCTTTGCGGAATAACTGTAAATGGCAATTTTGTTCTCAGGCAATATCCCTTTCGACCTAACAATTTCAATCCAGTCAATATATTTTGTCCACTTTATGGGTAAACTTTTTGCCCCCCTGATATGCCCCCCACGTATTTCATTTTTGAACTTCCAGCCATTGTAAGCATCTACTGTCCTGGCATCAATAATTTGGTTGTTTTTATTTTTTGAAAACTCTATTAATTCCTGAGTTGTAAGTTGTGTAATTTCTAAATTCATAAATGTTTCTTAGTGATCTGTAATATTCATTCTTATTTAAACAATAGAATTGACGAAAGGTAAACAAATTCCTTACAGGAGAATAAGGTTTTTTTTTGATTGTTTACTATACTCAAACATCGATTGTAAAGATTGATTTTTCTTACTTTTGCCGCAGATAAAAATAGATATGCAAATAACACCCACAAAATACAAACTTCTTTCGCTTGCAAGCGGAAAACAATTTGACGATACAGGATGGCTGCTTGAAGCACCTGGTGAAACAACTCCCGGATTAATCCGTGCCATTTATACCCAAAAACAAATAGATGTAAAATCTTTGGATCATGGACTTTACCGCTTCGCCGACTGGCTACCAATTCAAAAGGCACTTAAAGGTTCTTACGCACCAATTACTTATAAAAGTGAAGGCTTGGCACAGCATCTGGGTCTTAGTAATTTATACATCACATTTAGTGGCTATTGGCCTGAAAAAGGAATTGAAATGCCCACTTGTTCCTTTAAGGAAACTGAATCGTATTCGGTTTGTGGCCGTAAGGACGACCACGATGGTAAAGTGTTGGTTGTGGCTTCTGCCGGGAATACTGCAAGGGCTTTTGCAAGAGTTTGCTCTGATAATAATATTCCTTTACTCCTCTGTGTTCCCGAAGATAATTTGAATGCAATGTGGTTTGATAAACCCATAAACGACAATGTAAAACTTGTTGCCAGCAAAAGTGGTGGTGATTATTTCGATGCAATCCACCTTTCAAATCTGGCGGTTCAAATGGAAATGTTTGTGGCTGAAGGAGGAGCAAAAAATGTAGCTCGTCGCGATGGTATGGGAACAACTACACTTTCGGCAGCACATTTTATTGGTGAGATTCCTGAATACTATTTTCAGGCTGTAGGTAGCGGAACAGGAGCAGTAGCTGCCTGGGAAGCAAACTTACGTTTGATTGAAGATGGTCGTTTTGGAACAAGAAAAATGAAACTCATGGTTTCGCAAAATAAACCATTCCATCCAATTTACGATGCATGGAAAGCCGGCTCAAGGCAGATGCTGGATTTTGATGATGCCGAAGCACGTAAGCAAGTTGAAGAAATGGCTGCAAAAGTACTTTCAAACCGTCGTCCTCCCTATCCTCCAATTGGAGGGCTTTTTGATGCACTTACTGATACCGATGGCGATGTTTTACTTGCTGGCAATAAAGAGGCCGCTGATGCTGCCGCACTTTTTGAAGAAACCGAAGGCATTGATATCCATCCAGCTGCAGGAGTTGCAACTGCAAGTTTGATACAAGCAGTAAATGAAAATATGGTAGAAAAAGATGCCATAATCATGCTTAATATTACCGGTGGCGGAGAAGCTAGATTTGCCAGAGAAAATGAACTTATTTATTTGAAACCTGAAATTATTTTCGATTTGGATCCTGATGTTGAGGTGGTTCACCAAAGGTTGAAGGAACTGTTTTAGATTAGTTTGAGAAAGTCACAGACTTTCATTTATTGAAAGGTTGAAGATGCAATCTTCAACCAGTTTCAGTTTTCAGAATTACGTGTTTGCGAGGGAGGACGACCGAAGCAATCTCTTGGGTTATTTGATTGTTTTTAGAGATTGCTTCATGCCATACTGATTAGTTTAAAGAAGGATATTTTGTATTGGCATTCGAAATGAAAACTTAGTATAAAATTAAAGTATGAAAATCAACAAAAAGTACATTCTCCTTTTATTGCTGCTTTTGGTAGTTGGGATGGCTTTTTATCCTTCACAAAAACCAGTTCCAAACCAATACGTAGAGCGCGAAAGTGGAATAATTAAAACCGAAAAGGTTCTGGGTGAAGGATGGCTGGCGTGGCTTTATAATAATCCTATTGGCGAAGCCACAATGTTTACTTTGGT
>JAOZNY010000132.1:6557-8424 GCA_029933565.1 Bacteroidales bacterium | reverse complement strand
CTCCACGTCCTTAAATCTTTATCGCCTCAATTATTGCTTCAACACCAATATCACTTTTCTTTGAGTCAATTGCAATCGCATCAGTTGGTATTTCATATTCTTCATCTATTCCTGCAAGATGGTTGAGTTTTCCATCTTCGGCCATTTTATAAAGACCATAATTATCATTTTTTTTACAATATGATAAATCAGCATTCATATAAACCAATTGGAATTTTTCTTTTCCAATAATTTCCTTTAACTGTTGCCTAATGCTCGCTTTTGGTGAGATAAACGAACAAATAACAACTATCCCCTGATCATTAAGGAGTTTACAAATATGTGCAACCCTGCGTAGGTGTTCGGCCCTATCAGATGGGGAATAATCAAGTTCCTTCGATAAGCCCGAGCGAATTGACTTACCGTCTAAAACAACAACTGTTTTGCCCATGTCAAATAGTTCCTTTTCTAAAGAATAGGCTAGTTCATTTTTCCCACTTCCGTGAAGGCCTGTTATCCAAATAGTTTGTGCCTTTTGGTCGAAACGCTTTTCTTTTTCTTCCAGACTTATTAATGAACCGGACTTAACAATATGTTCTCGTTGTTTATCGGTAATGCGACTTGGAAGGTTTTTACTGCTTAACTTATCCATTATCATCCCTACGGCAACCGTGTTGTGAGTTACTGGGTCGATGAGAATAAATGAGCCTGTTTGGCGGTTCTTTTTATAAGGATCAAAAAGTAATGGCTTAGTAGTAGTCATAACTACTCTACCTATTTCGTTGAGTTCAAAATGATCTATTTCACTTTTATCCAAAGTGTTTACGTCTACCTTATATTTTATCGCATCTATTCTTGCCTTGGTAGCGTGGGTATTGTGTTTTATGTAGAATTGAGTGTACATATCCATTGGCTTTTCGTCCATCCACACCAACATGGCTTCAAAATGCCTTTCTATGTGCGGTCGGCTATTGGAGTGTACTACCATTTCCCCCCTTGAAATATCTATCTCATCTTTTAATGTAAATGATGCCGATTGTGGAGGGAAGGCATATTCTACTTCTCCTTCAGAGGTAAGTATGCTGGTAACTGTTGATGTTTTCTGGGAAGGAAGAGCCATTACTTCATCACCTACTCGAATAACTCCACTTGCTACTTTTCCGGCAAAACCTCTATAATCAAGTGTTGGACGAATAACATATTGAACAGGGAATCTTAGATCTTCGAAGTTGCGATCGCTACTTACATGGACTGTTTCCAAAAATTCCAACAAACTCTTTCCATGGTACCACGGCATTTTGTCTGAAATGTCAACAACATTATCACCTTTCAAGGCTGAAACAGGAATGAAGGTAATATCTGGAATATCAAGTTGGGTGGTAAAGGCTCTATAATCTTCACATATTTTATCATATACTTCTTGTTTAAAGTCTACCAAATCCATCTTGTTAACAGCAAGCACAACATGTTTTATTCCAAGTAATGATGCCAAAAAGGTATGACGCTTTGTTTGTGTGATCACTCCTTTTCTTGCATCGGCAAGAAGGATTGCAAGGTTAGCAGTACTTCCTCCCGTAATCATATTACGGGTGTATTGCTCATGGCCAGGAGTATCGGCAATAATAAACTTACGTTTTGATGTGGAGAAATAGCGATAGGCTACATCGATAGTGATACCTTGTTCACGCTCTGCTTTTAATCCATCTAATAATAATGCATAGTCAATTTCTTCACCTGCATGTCCTTCTCGTTTCGAGTCACGCTTAAGTGCATCAAGTTGGTCTTCGTATAGTTTTTTACTGTCGAATAATAAGCGCCCTATTAATGTTGATTTACCATCATCGACTGAGCCAGCGGTGAGTAATC
Organism: Bacteroidales bacterium; assembly: GCA_029933565.1. Taxonomy (GTDB): domain Bacteria; phylum Bacteroidota; class Bacteroidia; order Bacteroidales; family F082; genus BM524. The sequence continues at coordinate 6,579 of JAOZNY010000132.1, read as the reverse complement.
TTAATAAATCTTTCTTTTGATC
>JAOZNY010000132.1:2916-6457 GCA_029933565.1 Bacteroidales bacterium | reverse complement strand
TGCCTCCTGATCAAAATCAATAACCCGTGTTGATCTTTCTGATAAGGTGATTGTCATCATTTCTTCAACTATTTTTTCAATGGTATCGGCTTCTGATTCTATGGCTCCTGTTAATGGATAACAACCCAATGTACGGAATCTTACCATTCGCATCTTGGCTTTATCTCTTAATTCTTTTGGCATTCTGTCGTCATCCACTAAAACCAAGGCTCCATCCATTTCAACTATTGGTCTCTTTTTTGCATAATACAGTGGAACAATGGGGATTTTTTCTAATCTGATGTACTGCCAGATATCGAGTTCTGTCCAGTTGCTAATTGGAAAAACCCTAATACTCTCTCCTTTGTGAACTTTAGCATTATAAATATCCCATAATTCCGGCCTTTGATTTTTGGGGTCCCATTGATGGTAACTGTCTCTAAAGGAATAAATGCGTTCTTTGGCACGACTTTTCTCTTCGTCTCTTCGTGCTCCTCCAAATGCAGCATCAAATTTATGTTTGTCAAGGCCAGCAAGCAAAGCCTGTGTTTTCATAATATCAGTATGCACTTTTGAGCCATGGCTAAATGGTCCAACTCCTTCTTCAAAACCTTTTTTATTGTAGTGTACAATTAGATCCCAGTTTTTTTCTTTAGCATACTTATCTCGGAATTCAATCATCTCTTTGAATTTCCATTTGCTGTCGATGTGCATTAAAGGAAATGGTACTTTGCCTGGGGCAAAGGCTTTTTCAGCAAGGCGTACCATTACCGAAGAATCTTTGCCAACGCTGTAAAGCATTACAGGATTCTCAAATTCTGCTGCTACCTCTCGGATGATGTTGATAGACTCGGCTTCGAGTTCTCGGAGGTTGTTTAAATTATATTGATTCATATTTTTGGAGTGTTGGAGTGTTGGAGTGTTGGGTTGACCCATTACTCCAGAATTCCATATTTAATTTATATCACCTTCAAAGGATCAAACTTAATCTCAGGTAAAATATTTATAAGCATTTCTCTCACGGTTTCGTCAATATTGGGGTTTGTATTTTCCACTCTAAGAAATGGTGATTGTGGCGCTTCGAAAGGTGATGATACTCCTGTAAAGTTTTTAATTTCTCCTTTTCTTGCTTTTTTATAAAGTCCTTTGGGGTCTCTTTGTTCACATACTTCCAATGGTGTGTCAACGAACACTTCAAGGAAGTCATCTTCACCAACTATATCTTTTGCCATTTGGCGTATATCGTTGGTAGGACTTATAAAAGCACAAAGCAGTATTATCCCACAATTCATAAACAATTTCGATACTTCGGCAATACGCCGGATATTTTCTACGCGGTCTTCCTCCGTAAACACCAGGTTTTTATTAATTCCGGATCTAACATTATCGCCATCCAGTATCTGACAAAAATAATTGAGTTCGAATAGTCTCTTTTCAAGCAAACTGGCCAAAGTAGTTTTACCTGAACCTGAGAGTCCGGTAAACCAAATTACTTTTGCTCTTTGCTTCATTACAATTTCCTTTTCTTGTCGATCCTTTATCTTATCGAAAACTGTGTAGATGTTGTTTTTTTCTGGGGTCATATTGTTTTTTTATTAAGTTGATATTGTGATTTACTGATTATTATTTGTCCCAACTGGCGTGGTTGGAGTAGTGGAGTGATGGAGTAATAGGAGCCAAGCATTTTAGTACTTTCTTGTCATAATTTATTTTCCAAAACCTTAATCTTTCTATTGTTTTTGGACAATACACAATCACCAATTATCCAATGACCAATCCTTCATTTCCCTAAAAATATCTCCAATACAAAATAGCCACCGCTCCCACGCCATAAATTAAAGTCAGAGGCAGGCCAATTTTCATATAATCGGTAAACTTATAAGATCCCGGACCATAGACCATCATATTGGTTTGGTAACCTATGGGTGTCATGAAATTGGCAGCTGCAGCATAGGCTATGAGTAAAACAAAGGGCAATGGAGTTAGTGATTTTTCATAGGCGATGGCCAGAACTATTGGAAATAATATTGCTACTGATGCCACATTTGTGATATAGGCAGCCAAAAGACTAGTGGCTATGTATATTCCTACCAATAAACCTAAGATACCAAAAGGTGCCAAGAAATTAATAATTCCATGACTGATATCTGCTGCTACACCCGTTTTGCTCATTGCCAAGCCCAATGCCAATGCCATTGCAATGGTAAGGCCAAGATTGAAATCTATTCCTTTTTCTATATCTTTTGGATTGGTAATACCTGATAATATAATGATTGCCAGAAGTATCAACACTCCTATAAATAAGGGAACTAGATTTGCTGCTGACAAAATAATAGCCAGTATCAATCCACCTATCAAAATAATGGCATCTTTAGTTTTGGGTTTTTCGTAGGTTCTAAGTTTTGAAATTCTATAAAACTCTCTACTCCTAAAAGATAGATCGTCGAAGTCTTCACCGGTAAGCATCAATAACACATCGCCAGATTTCAGTTCGATATTACCTATTTTCCCTTTGAGTTTTTCTCCATTGCGATGAATTGCAATAACGGATGCATCGTATTTGCTTCTGAATCCTATCTCCTTTACTGTCTTATCTATGAGTTTTGAGTTATGTGCTAATACAACCTCTAATAGATTGGCTTTTTTTATATTTTGATGATCTACACCTTCTTCAAGTATTACTCCATTTTCTGGTTCAATAAGTTCTGAAATTGCTGTTGTATCACCTGCAAAACTAAGTATATCATTTCTATGAAGAAGAAAATTGGGACTAATCACAGAAAACACTTTTTTTTCTCTCTCTACTTTCACTAAAAACAAACTATTAAGGTTTCTTAAGCCAGCCTGACTCACCGTTTTTCCTGATAAACTAGATTTTTCAGAAATTTTAATATTTACCAAGTAGTTGCGCATATTACTTTCTGCCTTTTTAAGGATATCAATATTATCGGGTAACAGTTTTCGGGAAACTAACCAAAGGTAAGCAACACCAATAATTGTCATTGGGATTCCAACCCATGCAAAATCTAACATTTCTAATGATTGAAATTCTGGGAAAACAGTTTGTTCTTCAAGCATCCCATTTACTATTAAATTGGTAGAAGTTCCTATTAAAGTTATTGTACCCCCAAGAATAGCAGCAAAAGAAAGAGGAATAAGTAATTTTGAAGAGGCTATTTGGTTTTTATTACTCCACTTACTAACATAGGGCATCATAACTGCCACTATAGGGGTATTATTTAGAAAGGCTGAAAAACCGGCAACACCATACATCATTCTGCCTAAAAATCTATTGTAAGTTTGTGCACCCTTAAAAACTAATTTTTCAAAAAAGTTATTGAGAATTCCCTTGCTTTTTATAATATCGCCAATCAACAATAAAACTATTATTACAATAATCTGTTCGTTGGCAAAACCAATTAAAATCTCTTTTGGTGTTAATATTCCGGTAAGCCCTAGAGTTAAAACACCTAAAACAAAAGTAAAAGCCGCCCCTAACCAATTAAAATAAAGGCTTAGCAGGATGAAGGCGATTACTGTATATACTATTAGTTGGGGCATT
>JAOZNY010000132.1:0-2816 GCA_029933565.1 Bacteroidales bacterium | reverse complement strand
CCTTTTACAATAAAAAACGGATTCAATAAATTTTCCTTATTATAAAGAAGTTCCTCACCTTCCGGTGTAAGCACTTGTCCTCCTGCTGCGCTTACTACTGCGTGTGCAGCTGCGGTGTCCCACTCCATAGTAGGGCCAAATCGTGGGTAGATATGGGCAGTTCCTTCTGCAACCATGCAGAGTTTTAAACTGCTACCTTTGCTAATAAAATCTACTTTAGAATATTCTTCCTTGAGCTGATTGATAAATGCTTCTGTTTCTTTATTGAAATGAGAACGGCTTGCCACTACCATTACTTCCTTTTGCGGCTTTTGTACTTTTAAGATCTGTGCATTTGTAGGTAACTTGTTAATTTGTTCACCAACTTCCAAAGTAAATTTTAGTGCAGTTTCCTTATTGATTCCTAAATAAAAATCTTTTAATATGGGTGCATAAACAAAGCCTGTGGTAGCCTGACCATTTTCTATAAAAGCAATATTGATGGTAAATTCTCCATTCTTTTTAATGAACTCTTTAGTGCCATCCAGTGGATCCACCAGCCAGAATTTATCCCAATGCTTTCTATCTTTATATTCAATACTTTTCCCCTCTTCACTAAGAATGGGATAATCCATCTTTTCTAAAGTTTCTATTATCATCTTATTCGCCGCTTGATCAGCCAAAGTCAAGGGTGAGTTATCTGCTTTTCTTTCTATGCCAAAGTCGCCACTTTCATAAATATCGAGCATGGCTTGTCCGGCTTTAGAAATAGTGTTTATAATAGCAATGATTGTTTTTGATGTCATTTGTTAATGAGATAGTTTAATGATTTTGTGACTGCCATGGTCTCTTTACTTAACCCAGCTTCGCCTCCTAAGTCCCATTCGATTAATACGAACGAACTGTAATTGTGTACATTATGTTTTAAACTACTCTTTCTTCCAAACCAATAAGAGTTCGCTTTTACTCTTATTTGTAAGAAATTCTTGTAGTTCATTATTATCCAGTATTAAAAACCGAATCTTCCTATCAATAAGTCCTTCGGCCTTTTCTGCCAAATTCATTAAATAGCTCTTATCCAAATCCTCCCCAACAAACCAAAGATCAATCACTTTTGAATTTTTTCCTTTCGCCAATTCTCCCACCAAGTAAACCTCTGATAGTTGACCAAGTTTTACTATAACCTTGTCAATAACTTTGTCAATACCAATATGTTTTAGAAGAAGTTTATGAATTTCAGGGAAAAGAGGATGTTGGGTATTTGCTCTATAAAGTTTTTTATTCCCCTCCATGTTGGAAGTTAATAGATCTGCTTTTTCAAAACGATTCAATTCTTGTCGGATAGCGTTTGTAGATTCACCAAATTCTGGCTCCAACCCACGAAGATAGGCAGTATTGCTGCTGTTAAGAAAAAACTTAAGCAGAAGCTTTATTCGAGTTTTTGATGTTATCAGTGCTTCTAACACTATTAAACCATTTAAATATTAGTTACAAAATAATAATTGCAAAATTTGTTGGTTGATTTTTTGTACTAATTATTGAGTAACAAAAGTACTCATTATTTTGGTTTTGTCAAGCGCAAATTTAAAAAAGTTTTAATTTCTATTGATAAATATTTTAAAATAGTGGCATTTATTAGATAAAGGCAATGAGTAGAGAAGTATTGGCAAGAAATACAAACTTTTTTTTGCTGAGTTTTGAGGTAATTTAATACTTTTGCTTCTGTTTAATTATTAACAATAAATTTGAAATTATGATAAAGCACCTATCGCAACTTGTTGATTTAGCGAAAGATAAAAGAAAGAGGAAAATTGCCGTTGCAGCAGCCGGCGACCACCATGTACTTGAGGCAATTAGTAATGCCGTAAAAGAAGGAATAGTAGAACCTATATTAATTGGTGACACTGATAAGATTAAAAGGATTGCCAAGGAAATCAATTTCAACCTTAAAGGAATTGAAATACTTGAAGAAAAGGACAATTATGAGGCATCGATTAAGGCTACTCGACTGATTAGAGAAGGAAAAGCCGAAATTTTAATGAAAGGTCTGGTAAGCTCAGGAATACTTTTAAAGGCAGTGTTAAATAAAGATTATGGGTTACGCAAAGGTTCGGTGCTTAGTCATGTTGCCGTGTTCGAGTCTCCGTATTATCACAAACTGCTAGGAGTTACCGATGCAGCAATGAATGTTAACCCCGACCTAATGGAGAAAATTGCCATTATTAAAAATGCTGTTGAAGTATTTCATGGTATAGGCAATAAAAACCCGAAAGTTGCAATAGTTGGTTCGGTAGAAACAGTAAATCCCAAGATGGAGGCAACCATGCATGCAGCAACCATTTCGATGATGAATTATCGAAAACAGATTACAGGTTGTATAATCGATGGTCCTCTTGCAATTGATGGGGCTGTTTCGAAAAGAGCAGCAGAGTTAAAAGGTATTGAAAGTCACGTTGCTGGCGATGTTGACATAATTTTAGCACCCGACATTGATGGCGGAAACATCCTTTATAAAGCTATGGCATTTCTTGGTGGTGCAACATCGGCGGCCGTAATTATGGGAGCCAAAGTTCCTATTGTACTTACTTCGAGAGGTGATACCGAAAGATCGAAGTTTTTATCGATTGCATTGGCTGCAGCCATAAGTTAGGAAACAAAAGTGGAGTGTTGGAAGTATTGAGACTGTAAGAAAAGTTATAAACGACTATCTTCTGAGTGATAATGAAGAATCTGAAATGTTAGTTAAAGTATTTTAAAGATTCTTCACTATCGTTCAAAATGAAATATGGTAAAAAAAACTAAATTTTTGATAGCCTCATTATTCCTCTTTAGTATCC
>JAOZNY010000131.1 GCA_029933565.1 Bacteroidales bacterium | reverse complement strand
CTATCGCGCGTATAGCGATAAGTAGAATAACTAAGCCATTCTGAGAATGGAGCGATGAATGTTTCGGCTCCATATTTTTCAAGACGATTAACAAGAAATCCTGAGCAAAAGGCATTATCCCGCATAAATATTTCACCAACAACTACTATCACAGGTTTTCTTTCCTCAGTGGATATAGCAATAGTATCAAATTTAAGGGCAGCATGATGCAGAACATCCTCAAGGTCTTTGGCACCAGTTTCCAACGATTTAACTACATTGTCCAAAGCCTCTTTATAAACTTTTTCAGTTTCTCCCGGAAACAACTCATAGGGTATTCTTTCCTGCTTCATTTTCCGCAGCAAGTCGACGGCAACAAAGCCCTTCCAGGCAGTAAATCTGAATTTTGTGGCCTGGCCACCAGAGATATCTTCATAGGCTGTGTCGTTGCTGGGCGAAATAATTTCAGCATCTTTAAAGCCAAGTTTATCAAAAATAACTCTTTGAAGTTTGTTGTATTGTCCAAAACGACAAGGTCCGTTATGGTCGGGCATAAAGAAACTGGCCTTTGTGGGATCTGTATTTGGATCCTGAAGTTTTTTAATAAAACTACCTGTGGTACATACCATTGGGAAGCACTCTCGGGCAGAAGTATTTATACGACCTAATTCCATGTCCTCACGGGTCTGCATGGGAAGAACTTCGGCATGCATTCCAACACTACGACTGGCAGCAGCAATTGCATAAGCGCTATCGCTCATATATGGAAAATATAAAGTACGATCTTTCATTGGGTCGGACCTTTGAACACCAGGTCTGTGAATTTCTCTCTTCTTTTTATTTACCAACTTCGATCCTCTAAGGCTATCTAAAAATGCCTCATAACGAGTTACCATTCCCGCATCAGCACTATGCTCATCAATTTCCAATTCAAGATAAGGCTTTCCGGCCATTTCTTCATGTACAAAATGAGCAAGAAATGAATCGGGGCCACATCTAAAATTACCCATATAAATTGCGTGAAGATTAGGATCACGGGAAATAATTCTTGCACCAGCAAGTATCTTCTGACCATTTGGCCAGTACATTTGAGGATAATCTTCAAGTATATGTTCGCTCCCCAATGGTAGATAATCAAGAGGGATAGGCAGTACATTCTGATTAATTAATTTCTCAACCATGCTTAGGTTTAGAGCAGGATCACCTGTATTATAAACACGACCAATAATTACCAATACTTCCTTGTCGTCGGGGAGATTATTCATCACCTCCTGACCTCTCAAAACAATTTTGTTTTCAAAGGCTATCTGCGCCTTATCCGCTTTTTCAATTGCTTTTATAACTTTCCTTTTGGAAGTACCGAATTTATCATGCATAAAGTTGGAAAGTTCTTTATTTAATACCTTTCCAAAATATTTAAAGTTTAATGTTGGGATAAGCATTTTATCTATCAATGAGTCGTCACTAATAGCCCCTTTTACCATAAATGGAAATGCCTGTACCCATGGACAATTTGTATTGCTGGTTGGATTATCTTTTTCCGCTTTAGCATTGATAATAAATGGGGTAAAAACATAATCTGCCTCACCCTCAAGAAGATGAAGTATGTGTCCGTGCATTAACTCCACAGGGAAACAAGTTTCTGCAATTATCATTCCCAATGCTTTCTTGATAAGTGGTGCATCCGATTCAGGTGATATAACAACTCTAAATCCTAAATCTTCAAAGAAGGTTCTCCAGAATGGAAATTGCTGATAGAACAACATCAATGCACGAGGTATTCCTATGGTAATTCTGTCATCTTTAGGTTCTTCTTTATAACCATCCAACAACATTTCATTTCTCTCTTCAAATAAATTTGGAATATCTTTTCCTTTGCCTTTTCTGTCTTCAACTTCCCAAAGTTCGCATCTACCACCAAAATATAATGGCTTCTTCTCACCTTCAATTTTTATTCTTCTAATTTCACAAAGGTTAGAGCATGATTTACAGGTAAATTTATCGATGGAGTAAGGAGTCTTACTTATGTCAAAACCCTTAAAACGAGTCTTCTGACCTTCTTCCATTAGTTCACGTGCAAGTATGGCTGCTCCAATGGCACCAGTCACATCAAAATGTGGAGGAATGATGATTTTTTTGCCTGTGATTTTTTCAAAAGCAGCAACAACTGCCCGATTATTGGTTACTCCACCCTGAAAGAAAATTTTATCACCTATTCTTTTCTTACGGACAACTTTTTGAAGGTAATTTTCGACTATTGAATAGGCAAGACCACCCAGAAGATTATCTTTTTCTACTCCTTTTTGCTGTTGGGAGTTGAGGTCGGTCTCCATGAAAACAGTACATCGGTTTCCAAGTTTTGCAGGTTTATCTGCACTCAATGCCAGATTCCCAAACTCTTCAACAATATTGATATCGAGTTTTTCTGCTTGTTCTTCCAAGAATGATCCTGTTCCGGCAGCACAAACCTTATTCATCTCAAAATCGGTAATTACTCCACTATCAATACTGATATATTTTGAGTCTTGACCACCAATTTCAAAAATAGTATCTACAGTTGGATCATGGGCAATGGCAGCTGTTGCCTGGGCTGTAATTTCATTACGAATAATGTCGGCACCAATAAAATCTCCCGTAAGGTAACGACCAGAACCGGTAGTTCCAGCACCCACAACATTTACTCTATGACCAATTTCTTCAGAAACTTCCTTCATTCCTCGTCTAATGGCGTCGAGAGGCTTAGAGGCTGTTGGTAAATATCTTCTGGCAACTACATGATTATCTTTATCAACAAGAACTACATTGGTACTCAGCGAACCAATGTCAAGTCCCAAATAAACATCTAGTTTGTCAATGCCTTCTGGTATTTTATATACGTCTTTATTATATTTTGCTGCTGATTTGGTAAGGGCTTCATTATGATTACTTCTGGCATGACTTCCAGCAAGATATTCTCTTAAATCCTCAGTTCCTTTAAAGTTATCTGGAGTAATATCTTTTTGATCAATTACATGGTAAAGTGCACCAATTGCACCCATGGAAGCATGATACTCCGGAATGATAAGTGCACCATTTTTTTTTGTTTCTAAAAGTTCATTAAAAGCATGGATTACACCAATATTTGCTGCCACTCCACCTTGAAAGATAACAGGGAATTCAAATTTCTTTCCCTTTCCCATGCTGGAGATAAAATTTCTGGCCACAGAAAAACATAAACCAGCTACTATATCATGAACAGGTGTTGCTATCTGTTGTAAGTGAATCATATCACTTTTTGCAAACACACTACATCTACCAGCAATACGTGGAGGCTTTTCTGATTTTAATGCCATCTCTCCAAATTCATTTTCTATGGAAACTCCAATACGTTTTGCCTGTTGATCCAGGAAAGAACCAGTACCTGCAGCACAGATATTGTTTAGAGTAAAGTCTGAAAGGCGACTAATTTTATCCTTTTCATCCTCATGCATAAAAATCAATTTGGAGTCTTCACCTCCCATTTCGATAACTGTTTTAACTTCTGGATATAGTTTGGATACAGATTCTGATTGAGCAATAATCTCATTTACAAAATAGCCACCAATTAGTTCTTGTGCCAATTTACCACCAGTACCTGTAACTGCAACATTTTTAATTGAATCTTTTGGATATCTATCTAGTATATCTATGAGTATGTCTTCTAAAAGGTTGAATGGCTTTCCATGACAGAAATCATATTTGTCTTCAATGATATTCTTTTGGTCGTCCATTAATATTGTATTAATGGAAACGGATCCTATGTCGAATCCAAGGTGCAAATGATCTTTCATAGTTCAATATTAAGAAAAATTATGCTAACACCAGATGAATAAACTTTTGTGTCCTCTATTTGTCCAGTGATATTGATTCTAAATAAATGGTAATGAATGGTATATAAATAATCAATTTTGAAAATAGAAATCATATATAATTAGTCTTTTTTTTATTTTGGGCAGAAGTTTTAAACTAAAATGGTTTAATGATATTGATAAATTACTCTCGCTTTTTTGCAATTTGCTGATGTATTTGCATGGCTGTGACCTTATTTCCTAAAGTAAAACTTTTAATTTCGTATGTTTGCTAAAAACCATCTAAAGAGTGAAATATGTTTTTTCTTGAGGAATCTGAAATAATCCAATTAACAAAAATAAGAACGGCAATAAGTAATAATATTTCTTTCTCTGACCTAGAGAAACTATGCAATAAAGTAGCAGAAAACATAAACGACAAAGGTTTCGCATTTACCTATGCTGCCAGTTTGCTTGCCTCAAAAGATTTGATTGAAGAAGCCATGAAAATGTTTTCTCAAAACAAAGAAGATACATTTTGTTCAATTATGTATGACTACCTGAGAGAAACCGGTAGTTTTAAATTAGCCGATAAAGTTTTTGAAAGTGCCGATCCCTACAATATTTATACTCAAACAGATTTTTTTAAAAATCATCAGGAAGGAGCGCTCAGGCATATTTTAAAATTTGCCAATGAAACCCCACAGCCTAATTCAACAGAACCCGTAACTATCCTTGATATTGGTGTTGGCAATGGCGTATTTATTACAAAAATTGTAAATGAAATAATTCCTCTATACGATATAAAAAGCATACGGCTAATAATTCTGGATCAGTCTGAAGACATGCTTAGGATGGCCAAAAAATATTGCCAAGAAAATATTAAAATCCAAATTGAAGTAATTACAATTTGTTGCAAAATACAGGATATTACCAATGAGCAGATTCAGATTGTGCAGAAACTAAAACCAATATGGTTTGTTAATGCGGGGCTTTCAATTCACCATATGCCTTGGGAGAAGAAAATTCCAATGCTATTAAATCTGAGAGGTTTTTCAGCTCATCTGGTTTTAACTGAGGTTAACTGGAATCATGATTTACCAGCGTCTTATAGTCCTGAATTATTCTATTCTGTAGCAAAGAGTTATGGAGTTTTTAGCGAAAGCATTTTACATCTTTCCATTTCAGAAGAAAGAAAAAAATTGTGTCTAAACAATTTTCCTATTGCTGAAGCAATTAATATTATTAAGCAGCCAAGAGCAAATAGAATTGATTATCACACTACAATTAAAGAATGGAAAAGAATTGCAGATGAGGCTGGTTTTAAGACAGGAGAAGCTGAGGCTACCTATATTTACAATAATAAACCTTTTGCATTTGTAATGGAGTTTAAAGGCAAGAATAATTAGGTTTAATCAAATGCCATAGGATATAATGCACAGAAAAACAGATATATGTGAATTATTAAAAGTAATTGCTTTTTTTATCTTTGCGCTTCTTTATATTTAATCACTATTAGTTTAATTACTGGAAAAATGAAAAAATATTTATTTATCTTAATTGCCCTTTTTGCTACAAGTATTGCCTTCTCGCAAAGCGACTCCTTAATTCTAAAAAATGGCGATGTTATTATTGGCGAACTTAAAAATATGGACAAGGGCATAGTTAAAATTGAAACTGACTATAGTGATGACGATTTCACAATTGAGTGGGATGGTATAAAAGAGATTTATACTGTTTCATTTTTTATGATAACACTATCAGATGGTTCTCGTTTAAACGGAAAAATAGAAAGTGCTGGTGCTGGCCAGATTAAACTTTTGTTAGATGATGGCCAGTCGAGAGTGATAGAATTAGATGAACTTGTATTTTTAAAATCAGTTGATAAAGGTTTTTGGGATCAGGTTTATGCAAATGTTGATATTGGTCTTGATATTACAAAAGCCAATAATCTGAAGTCATTTTCAACCCGAAGTGGACTTGGTTATCTAGCGGAGAAATGGTCGGTTGACCTAACTTTTAACACCATGTTTTCAAAGCAAGATAGTACTGAGGATATCAGTAGGACTGATGGAGGCATAACTTATAAATATTACCTTCCACACGACTGGTACATTCCTGTTACAGTTAGTTATTTGTCGAATACCGAGCAGCGACTTGATGCTCGTTGGAATTCTTTAGTGGGTATTGGAAAATATCTTGTGCATACTAACCGTGTTTATTGGGGTGTTGGGCTTGGTGCTTCGTTCAACAACGAATCCTATTATCCAATTAACGAACCTACAACTAATACTAGTAGTTGGGAGGGTTATTTTGGTACTGAACTAAATATGTTTGATATTGGTGATCTAAGTTTGCTTACAAATGCAAGGGCCTTCCCGGGTATTACTGATGCTGGCAGGTGGCGTGTCGATTTTAACTTCGATGCAAAATATGATTTGCCAATGGATTTTTATATCAAACTTGGCTATTCACTTAACTACGATAATCAACCTGTTGCCGGAGCCTCTGATTTAGATTACGTATTACACACAGGTATTGGTTGGGAGTGGTAATTATTTCACCTCACTACCATCATTTACATCTTCTGTTGGAGAAACAAAGCAAAGTTTACCATCAGCATCTTCGGCCATAAGTATCATGCCTTGCGATTCTATTCCTCTTAGTTTTCGTGGAGCAAGGTTAACAAGGATACTTACTTTTTTACCAATAATATCTTCGGCATTATAATATTCGGCTATGCCTGAAACAACAGTTCTTTGATCGATGCCTGTATCAACTTTTAGTTTGAGAAGTTTCTTGGTTTTAGCAACTTTTTCTGCTTCAAGTATGGTTCCTGTACGGATATCCATTTTCACAAAATCATCAAACTCAATGGTGTCTTTTGCAGGATTTGCTGCTACGTTCATTTCGTTTTCCTTTTTAGTGTCGAGTAGTTTTTGTACTTGTGCTTCGATGGTTTTGTCTTCTATTCTCTCAAAAAGAAGTTCTGGTTTGTTGAGTTGGTTGCCTGCTTTTAAAAGGTCGGTTCTCCCAGCATCATTCCAGTTAAGACCATCAATACCAATCATTTTTTGAAGTTTATGGGCTGTAAATGGAAGGAAAGGCTCACTTAAAACACTAAGATTAGCAACTATTTGAAGTGATACATTTAGTATTCCTTTTACTTTTTCAGGGTCGGTTTTAAATACTTTCCATGGCTCCTGATCGGTTAAGTATTTGTTGCCCATGCGAGCAAGGTTCATCAATTCCGATAATGCTTCCCTAAATCTGTATCTGTCGATGCTTGAAGCAATTTTAGCCGGGAATAATTCAATTTCTTTTAAAGTTGCCATTGCATCTTCATCAAGATTATTTGCTTCAGGAACTATGCCGTCATAATATTTCTGAGTAAGAACCAAGGTTCTGTTTACAAAGTTTCCAAAAATGGCAAGTAGTTCGTTATTGTTGCGAGCCTGGAAATCTTTCCAGGTAAAGTCGTTATCTTTTGTTTCTGGCGCGTTGGCAGTAAGAACATACCTTAAAACATCTTGTTTGCCGGGAAATTCTTCCAGATATTCGTGTAACCACACAGCCCAGTTACGGGAAGTAGAAATTTTATCGTTTTCAAGATTAAGGAATTCGTTTGCCGGAACATTTTCAGGAACAATGTAAGAACCTTCTGCTTTAAGCATTACTGGAAAAATTATACAATGAAAAACGATATTGTCTTTTCCTATGAAGTGAAGCATTTTACTATCTTCATCTTTCCAGTATTTTTTCCAGTCTTTTCCGGTTTTCTCTGCCCATTCCTTCGATGCCGAAATATATCCAATTGGAGCATCAAACCAAACGTAAAGCACTTTTCCTTCGGCATCTTTAATTGGCACTTCAACACCCCAGTTGAGGTCGCGAGTAACAGCCCTAGGCTTTAAACCCTGATCCAGCCATGATTTTACTTGTCCGTAAACATTTGGTTTCCAGTCGTCCTTATGACCTTTAATTATCCATTCGTCCAACCATTCTTCGTATTGATCCAGCGGCAAATACCAGTGTTTGGTTTCTTTTAAAACAGGAACATTTCCGCTTAAAGCAGATTTAGGATTTTTAAGCTCAAGAGGACTTAATGAAGTGCCACAACTTTCGCATTGATCGCCATAAGCTTTTTCATAACCACAATGGGGGCAAATGCCGGTAATATATCTATCGGCTAAAAACTGCTTATTTTCCTCATCATAATATTGCTCATTGGATTTTTCTATGAACTTACCATCATTATAAAGTTTTTTAAAAAATTCTGATGCTGTTTCATGATGGATTTTTGCAGAAGTTCGAGAGTAAACATCAAACGAAATATCAAAATCCTCAAACGACTTTTTTATTATTCCATGGTATTTATCCACAATGTCCTGAGGAGTAACACCTAATTGCCTTGCCTTAATGGTGATGGGAACTCCATGTTCATCAGAACCCCCAATAAACAAAACATCTTCGCCTTTTAAGCGGAGGTAGCGGGCATAAATATCAGCAGGAATATAAACTCCGGCCAAATGACCAATGTGGATGGGGCCGTTGGCATATGGTAAGGCCGAAGTAATCGTATATCGTTTGAAATCTTTGGACATTGAAATATTATTAGTAATTTTCGGCAAAAATAACCAAAATGGCTGA
>JAOZNY010000010.1 GCA_029933565.1 Bacteroidales bacterium | reverse complement strand
TCCCTGCATCTTGATGCGTTAATAAATATCAAGATTCTGTTGAGATACCTCGTCAGCTTGCTGCGAGGAGTTTCATTTAATTGGTTGAAAAAAACATACTTTTCTTTTGTAAATATATATTTAAATGTATAAATTTGCTTTTGTAAAAACATGGTTCTATCATGTATCATTATCTACAGAAAGTAACATTTTTCAAAAACACTTACGGAAAACCTTTTTTGGTGAGGGTAGAATTTGAAGCAGAAATACCTAAAAACTGTCTTTTAGTTGCTGACAACATTTGTCAATGCGATTCATGGTTTACTAAAGATAATAAAGTACAACTTAAATATGAGGTAGTTTTTTCGGGTGATTTTGATAAAGTAAAACCTACTATTTTTAAAAAATCAATAGTTGTTGATTTGAATAAGCCCATTGATAGTAATGGATTTATAGAACTAATTATAACAAATAATGCAGGTTTGAACGATAGTGTACAAGAAGATTTTGCTAAATTAAAAAATGATATTCTAAAGGATCCACATTGATCAAACTATTTATGATAACCAATGGGTTCAACATGAATGGTTATCTGAAGATTAGGTAATACCGTTTTTAACTCCAGTTCAATTTCATCGCATAATTTGTGTGATTCAGTTACGGTCATATCGCCGGGCACCTCCAAATGAAAATCAAGTTCACGGTTCGAACCTGCTTTTCTTGACCTGAACATGTGAAAACTATCATTGCTTCCTGAATATTTTGTAATCACAGTTTTTAATAATTGTTGCTCTTCCTCAGGCAATGCATTGTCGGTTAAAGGTTTAAAAGCCTCTATCAGAATCTCAAATGCTTCCTTTAAAATATAAGATGCCACAACTATTGCAGCAACAGGATCAAGAAAATGCCAATCGGTAAAATATATTAACAGTAAACTTAGGCCAACTCCCAGCGAAGTATAAACATGAGTGCTAAGATGCAGCGCATCAGCCTTTAAAGCAATAGAATCAGTCTTCTTAGCAACCTTATAAAGTTTCCTGCTTACAAACAAATTAACCACTGCTGAAATCATCATTACAATGAAACCAAGGGTTAGCCCCGTATGGTCAACAATTTGTTCAGGATTTATGAGCCGTACAACTGCATGATAAATAATCCATCCACTGGCAACAAAAATTAGCAGGGCTTCAACAACTCCAGAGATATTTTCATATTTTCCATGCCCATATTGGTGCTCATTGTCGGCTGGATTATCTGAAATCTTCACCGAAAAATAAGCCATTATTGAAGCCATAAGGTCAATAATTGTATGAACAGCCTCTGAAATTATACTTATTGAACCACTCAAGAAACCGACAATAAAATTCAATACAATTAAAATTGAGTTTGAATATATCGATAATCTTGCTGTTTTTGTTTTCTCCGACATTCTTTTAAAATTTCCTATTTGTTGTTTTGTCGTAACCACTCATACCATTTATCCATCCCTTCACCAGTTTTTGCCGACACCTCAATAAACTCCAAATGATGATTTACTCGTTTTGCATAATCTTTAAGTTTCTCCATATCAAAATCTAAATAGGGCAGGAGGTCGGTCTTATTAATTATGCACAATTGCGATGATTCGAACATGGGCGGATATTTTATTGGCTTATCTTCACCCTCGGTTGTACTAATAATTACAACTCGCTTCGATTCGCCAAGATCAAACATTGAAGGACAAACCAAATTGCCAACATTCTCAATCATCAACATTGAATTGTTTTCAGGTTTAAGTTGTTTTACTGCCGTATTTATCATTTCAGCATCCAGATGGCAGCCATTTCCTGTGTTTATTTGGATTACAGGCGCACCTGCTGAAGCAATCCTATCGGCATCGTTGGTAGTCTGCTGGTCGCCCTCTACAATATAAAAATTAATCTCTTTGCCTATTTCCTTTATAGTCCTTTCAAGCAAACTTGTTTTCCCTGAGCCAGGTGAACTAACAAGATTCAATGCCTTTATATTTAGGGCTTCAAAAAAACCACGATTTCGTTCTGCAACAAGATTGTTACTCGAAAGCACATCCATTTCTAATTGTATTTCATGTGAATGTGTATGCCCATGTTCGTGGTCATGTTTATGCTCTTCTTTTTTATTCTCTAAATTCTTTCCTGGAATTGAATATTTGATATTATTCTCATCGCCACAGCCGCATGTTCCGCACATAATCTTAATATTTTGAAATTATTAATAAATAAATTTTCTTTCTCTATTCTAATTTTCTAGTTGTTAATCTATTAACAACTATTTGAAATGTTTCTGAATTAGCCTGTTAGCATTTTATTTATAGAAACATTTCGTAATTTAGCCGTACAAAATTAGTATTGTATTGCTTAATAATAACAAAAATGAAAAAAAAGATTTCTTTGCACGTTAAGTGTCCGCATTGCAGAAAATCGTTGATGGATGATGAGAAGTTACTTCACGGTGTTCCTAGCATAAAGTTAAATATTGTAACCGCTGAAGAAAGGGGTGTTTTACATATTTGCTCCGTTTATGAGTGTTTTGACCATGAAACATCATTGAAAATTAAACCCGATACAGTAGTTGATGCTTATTGTCCGGAATGTAATAAGGAACTTCTAATCAATGAGGAATGTAAAATTTGTGGTGCTCCTATGATTTCGTTTGTGCTAAAAACCGGTGGGCGAGTAAATATTTGTTCAAGGCATGGCTGTTCAAACCATTATATTGCATTTCAGGATATTAGTACAGAACTAACCAGATTCTACGAAGAGTTTGGCGAATAACAATTACTAAATCCAACAAAATTTTAATTGAATATATTGCACGTAAACAGTAAGAATTTTTCTTACTGTTTACGTTTTTTTTATGCTAACAAATTCGTGGAAGTTGCTGACCCGATAGCATATCTATTATCCTCTTTCCACCAATAACTGTTTCTAGCCATGCAGTTCCAAGGTGTTCATCTTTTATATCACCAATAATTGAGGCATTTTTGCCAAAAGTATTTTTTTTCAGGATTTTCACAACTTCATTTGCGTCATTTTTTCCAACAACCATAACTACTTTACCTTCATTGGCAACATAAAGGGGATCAAATCCTAATAGTTCACACATTCCCCTAACACCTTCTTGTATTGGAATTTTATCTTCCTGCACATGAACACCAAACTTACGATTTTTAGAAAGTTCAGAAAGCACAGTACCTATTCCACCACGAGTGGCATCTCTCATAAACTTAACTTTGATCTTCTTACTTACTTCATTAATCATATTATTCAGACAAGCGCAATCAGAAATTATCTCCGCATTAATCTTCAAGTCGTTACGGGCAGCCATAACTGCCATTCCGTGGTCTCCTATACTACCATTAATAATAATTTTGTCACCAATTTCAATTTCTGTACCACTTCCAATATTTACATTTTCCTCTTCTATTAATCCTACTCCTGAGGTATTTATAAATATTTTATCGCATTTACCACGATCAACAACTTTAGTATCTCCGGTAACAATTACAACACCGGCTTCTTTTGCGTCGATAGCCATGGTTTTTACGATTTTTTCCAGGTCACCTATTGGAAAACCCTCTTCAATAATAAAACCACAACTTAAATATTTGGGTATTGCCCCCGAAACAGCAAGGTCGTTAACTGTGCCTGCAATTGCAAGATTTCCAATATTTCCTCCCGGGAAAAATATTGGATCAACAACATAAGAATCTGTAGTGTAAGCAATCTTTTTATTTCCCAAATTCAGAATTGCTGAATCTGTTTGCTGCCTAAGAAAGTCATTATCAAAATATTTCACAAAGATGCTTTCAATAAGATCGTGACTTAATTTACCACCACTGCCATGACCCAATAATATTGTATCGTTTTTCTTCATTTTTTTATTTTATCGGTTATATAAATAGTAAGCAGCACATGAGCCTTCACTCGAAACCATGCAGGCACCAACCGGATCAGAAGGAGTGCAGACCTTAGCAAATAATTTACAATCCTTAGGTTTCTTGAGTCCTTTTAAAATTTCGCCACAAATACAGCCTTTTGGCTCAATTGGAGGTGCTACTTCCACAGGTATTTGTACTTCTGCATCATGCATTGCGTAGGCCTTCTTTACTTTCAAACCGCTGTTCTTTAATACACCAAGGCCACGCCACCAGTCATCGCCTGGCTCAAAAACTTCATCCAGCATTTGCTGTGCTTTAATATTTCCCTCAGGTTTAACAACCCTTTTATATTGAATTTCAACCTTGGGATCATTATTCTCAATTTGCTTAACCAGCATCAAAACCGACTGCATTAGGTCTACCGGTTCAAAACCGCTGATTACTACCCCAAGTCCAAATATTTTAGGAATATCGGCATAAATTCCCTCTCCTGTAATTGTACTAACATGGCCGGGACCAATGTAGCCGTCAATTTCTACACCCTCGTCAATTAAAGTTTCCATAGCAGGTGGCATTACCTTATGGGCACTAAACAAAAAGAAATTTCTAAGACCTGCCATTTGTGCCTTTATAATTCCTGCAGCCGAAGCTGGGGCTGTAGTTTCAAATCCTATACCGAGAAAAACAACTTTTTTCCTTCTGTTCTTTTTTGCCACCATAAGAGCATCCAGAATTGAATAAACTATCCTCACATCAGCACCTTTAGCTTTTTCTTTATCAAGTGTTGAATGTGATCCGGGAACCCTAATTAAATCGCCATAAGTTGTAATTATTACATCATCCATCCTTGCGTAGGCTATGGCCTTGTCGATAAAGCCACGGCTAGTAACACAAACAGGACAACCCGGTCCTGATATAAGTTCAACAGTATCAGGTAATAAATATGGAATTCCAAATTTTTGGATCGACATGGTATGCCCACCACAAACCTCCATTATTTTCACCTTTTTAGTTGAAATTTTTTTTATTTCTTCGGCTATACCTACAACTATATCTTTATTTCTGTATTCGTCAATATATTTCATTGCTTTGAAATTTAGAACCATTTGTACAATAATTATAAGTCAAGACTAAATTATCATTCTTAGAATTAAGAACGATGTCTTTGAACTCTTTAATCAATTATGGTTCATCATTTTACTTAAACTATTCTACTACCTTCCTGCTCTTCTTCCAGATCCAGATCATCATTCATTTTTTTAAACTCTTCAAAAGTCTTCAAACTAGCTTCTGCTTCTTCAGTATCCAGTTTTTGAATGGCAAATCCTGTATGAATCAAGACATAATCACCAACCTTGACTTCTTCTATTTCCAGCATTTGAAGACTAGCCTCATAAGTTGATTTTCCAACTGAACAAACTGCTGTTTCACCATTTATTTTTTCTATCCTTGCGGGAATACTTAAACACATACTTTTTTACTTTTATTAATTAATATCTATTAAAATGGAAAAGTTATAAGTACCATCAAATTCCATATTTCAAACCCAAAACACCTAACTCTCTCCTTTTTGCTGCAATAGCAATCTGCCCAAGGGCAATTCCACCATCATTTGAGGGGATATCTGATTGTGTAAAAACCTCAAATCCATTATTTTTCAATCTATTTTCCGATTTCTCTAAAATTATCCTGTTTTGAAAAGTTCCACCCGACAAAACAACTTTGTTCAATCCTTTTTCTTTTTTAACTTTAGTTGCCATCGAAACTACTAATTCAACTATGGTATTGTGAAATTTAGAAGAAATAACGGAAGAACTAATGCCCAACCTTAGATCAGAAATCATATTCTTAAATGTACTCTTAAAAGAAATGGAATTTTTGATTTCGAATGGATAAATATCAATTGTTTGATCAGATTTATCAATTAAGGCCTCAAGCCTCATTGGGGCTTCTGCATGATAAGTTGCATTGCGGCAGGCACCCAAAAGTGCAGAGACAGCGTCAAAAAGCCTACCGGCACTACTGCTCAATGGACAATTAATATTTTTCTTTATCATTGTTGAAATCAAATCAATTTCATTTTTGTCAATTCCTTCAAACAAATCTATATTCTCCTCAACAAACTTTTCACCAAAATAATGGATTAAATAGGAGAGAAGCATTCGCCATGGATGATGATTTGAAGCATCGCCCCCAGGCTGCTTAATATACTCAAACTGATTAATTCTTTCAAAATCACTCAAATCACAGATTAAGAATTCACCTCCCCAAATATTTCCATCGGTTCCGTAACCTGTTCCATCAAAACTAATTCCCAGTACTTTCTCATCTAAATTGTTCTCAGCCATGCAAGATGCAATATGCGCGTGATGGTGCTGAACCTGAATAAGTTCAATTCCCATTTCGTCTGCAAATTTAGTTGAAAGGTATTCGGGATGCATATCGGCAACAGCAATGGCGGGTTTAAACCTGAAAAGTTTACTAAAACGTGAAACAGATTCTTTATAAAATTCCAGTGTTTCCAGATTTTTTAAATCTCCAATATGTTGGCTTAATATAACCTGTTCACCTTTTCCAATAGCAAAGCAATTCACCAATTCGGCACCTGCCGCAAAAATACCCTCTGTTTTTAATTCTAACTTTATGGGAGATGGGGCATACCCCCTCGATCTTCTAATTATTCGTGATTTCTTATTGGCAACAAAAACTACAGAATCATCAGTTCGATTGTGAATTTCCCGATTATAAATTATAGTAGCATCTGTAATTTTCGACAAACTTCTCAAAGCCTCATTATTATCAATAATTATGGGTTCATCTGATAAATTGCCGCTAGTAAGTACCAAAGCTGGTAATTCAAATTTCTCAAATAACAAATGATGAAAAGGCATATAAGGAAGCATTACTCCAACGGTATCCAAACCTAAACTTATTTGATGGGAAAGCGACTTTTTAATTTTTAAAAGAACAATTGGCCTACGCCAACTACTGAGTATTATTTCTTCTTCTTTGGATACAAAAAGATACTTTTTTATGTCAGCGATATTTCTGAACATTAATGCCAAAGGTTTCCCCTCTCGATTTTTTCTTAAACGTAATTCCTTAACCACATCGTTATTAAAAGGAGAACAAGCAATGTGAAAACCACCAAGACCTTTGATTGCCAATATTTTGCCATTATTTAGCAAATCTGTTGCAGCTTTTATAATCTCATCAAATGTATTTAAGGAATTGCCATTTTCATAAAGTTGGTAGTGAGGCCCACAATTAGCGCATGCAACAGGCTGAGCGTGAAATCTTCTGTTGAGAACATTTTTATACTCGGTAGAACATTCATTGCACATTTCAAAAACACTCATTGTAGTTTTAAACCTATCGTAGGGTAAATCCTTAATTATTGTAAATCTGGGTCCGCAATTTGTGCAATTAGTAAAAGCATAATCAATACGGTTAGGCTGTAGTTTCATATCTGCCAAACAATCTTTGCAAACAGCAATATCAGGACTAACTTCGGTTACTTCTTCAGAAATTGAATTACTCTTAACGATAGAAAAACTATTAAAACCATGCACTTTTGAAATTTCAATTTTAAGTGAAGTTATATGCGAAGCTTCTGGAATTCTCGTTGGTAAAGCTTCAATTAAGCCTTCTATTTTTTGATTAGTTCCTTCAATAAATATTTCTACACCTAAATTATTATTCTCTACGGTTCCACATAAGTTAAACTCATTCGCCAATCGATAGATAAAAGGCCTAAAACCAACACCTTGCACCAAGCCTTTAATCAATATTTTCTTTGCGACTGTATTCATAATTTAAAAAGCCAAAACTAATTTAAAATCGTTATAAATTTCCACTTGTTATAAAATTAACAAAATCTTTTTTATCTTTGCTGTTAATTATTTAACAGCGCAAAAGTAAAAACTTTTTGATCTTAAAATTTTTATAATGAAAGAAAAAATTAAAGCAATCCTGGAAAAATATCAAATTGATGCTACTAGGTTGATTGACATTCTACACGAAGTGATGGATGAATTTGGTTTTATAAGTGCCGAAACTATAACTCTTCTATCAAATGACCTTCGTATTTCAGAAGCACAGGTAAAGGAAACAATTTCTTTTTACCATTTCTTTTCAGATAAGCCCCGAGCAAAATACAATGTATTTTTAAACAACAGCATTACTTCATGCCTAAGAGGCTTTGAACATGTTAAAGAGGCTTTTGAAATTGAAAGTGGAGTGAAATTTGGTAATGTAAGTGAGGATGGTCTGATTGGACTTTACGTAACATCCTGTATTGGGATGAACGATCAAGGGCCTGCCGCAATTATCAACGATAAGATATTTACTAATCTAACACCTTATCGGGCTAAAGAAATAATAAAGGGTATTAAGCAAGGAAAAAAAGTTGAAGAACTTATTTACGAAGCTAACGGAGATGGCAATAATGCACATCCTTTAATGAATACAATGATTATCAACAATATTCGTAGGAAATCACTTTTACTTGATGATAATTATGAGAAATTTGAAGTAACTAAAAATCTTATTTCAAAATATTCGCCACAAGAGATAATTCAAATAGTTGAAGAATCAAATCTTAGAGGCAGGGGTGGAGCAGGTTTTCCAACAGGACTAAAATGGAAATTCGGCAGTAAGATGCCTGGCGAACACCGTGTTATTATTTGTAATGCTGACGAAGGAGAGCCAGGAACTTTTAAGGACAGGGTAATACTTACTCAATACAATGATCTTGTTTTTGAGGGTATGGTAATAGCCGCCTACGCAACAGCTGCCGATATGGGTGTTTTATATCTAAGGTACGAATACCGTTATATGTTGGAGTTCCTAAATAGCCAACTTGACTATATGCGCAATAACAACCTTCTTGGAAATAGTATTAATGGAATAAAGGATTTCAATTTTGATATTAGAATTCAATTGGGAGCAGGTGCTTACATTTGTGGTGAAGAATCAGCACTGATTGAATCAATGGAAGGCAAACGTGGTGAGCCACGCGACAAGCCACCTTTTCCTGTAGAAAGGGGTTATCTCAATTATCCTACAATTGTAAATAATGTAGAAACCCTTGCTTCGGCAGTACGAATTATAAAAAATGGTGCTGAATGGTATAAAACATTTGGAACTTCAGATTCATTAGGCACAAAATTACTAAGTGTTTCAGGTGACTGTCGTTTTCCAGGTATTTATGAAGTAGAATGGGGAGTTAGCATTAAGGAAGTTCTTGATATGGCAGGAGCCGAAAATGTTCAGGCTGTTCAGGTGGGTGGTCCATCAGGTACATTAGTTAATGTTCAGGATAAAGAAAATCATAGCAAAACTGATTTAATGAAATGGTATAAACCATCAGGCATGATGGCTTCTAGAAAAGCATACGATAGAAAAATCAGTTATTCTGATATGGCAACAGGTGGATCAATAATCATATTTAATAAAAGCAGAGATATTTTACACGATGTTGTAATGAACTTTATGGATTTCTTTATTGAAGAATCCTGCGGATCATGTTCAACATGCCGTAACCTACCTTATATAATGAAGCAAAAACTTCTTAAGATAATTAATGGTCACGGAGTAAGAGAGGATATTGATGATTTGCTCAACTGGGGTAAAATAATTAAGGTAAGCCGTTGTGGTTTAGGCCAAACTGCTGCCAACCCAATTCTATCAAGTATTCTTAATTTCAGGCATTTATACGAAGAGCATGTTAAGGCAATGACTGATTACGACAATCAGTTTGAACTGGCAGATTCGGTAAGTGCGGCAAATAGTTTTGTAGGACGTAAATTTATTCACCACAACTCATAGCAGATAAAAAATAAATCATGAGCGATACATGTAAATTTAAAATAGACGGCAAGGAAATAATTGCCAAAAAAGGTCAAACTATTCTTGAGGCCGCCAAAGAAAACGGTGTCTTCATTCCAACATTATGCAACTTTACAGGGGTAAAACCAAAAGGAAGTTGTAGAATATGTTCAGTAAAGATAAACGATAGGTTTATGACATCCTGCACTACTCCAGTAGCTGCAGGTATGGAAGTTGAAAGTAATACTGAAGAAATTTCTGATCTCAGAAAAAGTATAATTGAACTATTGTTTGTTAGTGGTAATCACTTTTGCCCTTCGTGCGAGAAAAGTGGTAATTGCGAATTGCAGGCACTTGGATATCGTTACCAAATGATGGTTCCACGTTTTCCTTATAGTTTTGATAAAAAGAATGTAGTGGCTACAGGCCCTAAATTACTTAAGGATCAAGATAGGTGTATAAAATGCCAAAGGTGTATGAAAACTATTAAGGATGACGAAGGTAAACGTTATTATGCGTTTAAGAACAGAGGTCGTGACCTGGAGGTTGTTATGGATGAAGAAATGAGCAAAACCATTACCGACGAATTGGCAAAAGAAGCTATGGAAAATTGTCCGGTAGGTTCAATAATTTATAAGGGAGTAGGTTTTTCTGAACCAATTGGTACCAGAAAATATGATAAGCAACCCATAGGAAGTTTAATTGAAACAAATTAAAAAAAAGAACGATGAGTAAAAAAATAATAGCAACAACTTCATTGGCCGGGTGCTTTGGCTGTCATATGTCTATTTTAGATATCGACGAAAGAATTCTTGACCTTGTAGAGTTGGTAGAATTTAACAAATCGCCTATTGACGATATTAAAGTGTTTACAAAACAGTGTGACATAGGTATAATTGAAGGAGGCTGCTGCAATAGTGAAAACATTGAAGTATTAAAATATTTCAGAGAGAATTGCGACATCCTTATCTCACTTGGTGAATGTGCAATAATGGGAGGTCTTCCTGCAATGAGAAATGGAATTCCCATTGAAGAATGTCTTCATGAAGCCTATCTTGATGGACCAACGGTAAAATTAAATACACAAAAGATATTACCAAACGATTCCGAACTACCCATGTTATTAAATGAGGTATACCCTTGTCATGAGATTGTTAAGATAGATTATTTCTTACCCGGTTGCGCTCCACGAGCCGACTTAATTTGGGATGCTCTTGTAGCTCTTATTACTGGTAACGAAATGGATCTTCCTTACGAAGTTGTAAAATTTGATTAATAATTTGAAACAAAAAAAACGATGTCGAAAAAAATAACGATAGAACCAGTAACCAGAGTTGAAGGACATGGAAAGGTTACAATACAAATAGACGATTTCGGTAATGTTACCGATAGCAGATTACATATTGTTGAATTCAGGGGTTTTGAAAGATTTGTACAGGGAAGACCTTATTGGGAAGCCCCGGTACTTGTTCAAAGATTATGCGGAATTTGCCCTGTTAGCCATCACATTGCGGCAGCAAAAGCACTCGACGTAATTGTAGGTGCCGGAACTGGTCATGGACTTACTGCTGTAGGAGAAAAAATGAGGCGATTAATGCATTATGGTCAGTTTTTTCAATCACACGTACTGCATTTCTTTCACCTAAGTTCACCCGATTTCTTGTTTGGAATTGATGGTGATCCAGCATTAAGAAATATTATTGGCGTAATCCAGGAAAATAGAGATCTTGCTGTTCAGGGAGTAATGATGCGTAAGTATGGGCAGGAAGTAATCTTCCATACTGCAGGAAAGAAAATTCATGGTACAGGTGCCATTCCTGGCGGAATTAATAAAAACCTAAGTCTTGAAGAAAAAGAGATTTTATTAAACGGAGCCGACCCGATGAATGCCGATAAAATGGTTGAATGGTCATTAGGCGCACTGGAATTCTTTAAAGGCTACCATGCCCATAATAAAGATATGGTCGATACTTTTGCAGCATATCCTTCAAACCACTTAAGTATGGTTAGAGAAGATGGTGCATTTGATATTTATCATGGCGTTCTTCGTGCTGTTGACAATGATGGAAAAAGAATACTTGATGATGTTGATTATCAAGATTATGATAAATATATTGAAGAAGAAGTACGTAGTTGGAGTTATATGAAATTCCCTTATTTAAAACATTTGGGGAAAGAAAAAGGATGGTACAGAGTAGGACCTTTATCAAGATTAAACACTTGCGACTTTATTCCAACACCTTTAGCACAAAAAGAATTTGAACTTTTCAAGGCATATACTAATGGCAAACCAAATGGAATGACACTTCATTATCATTGGGCCCGACTAATTGAGGTATTGCACTCTGCTGAAATGATTCGTGAACTTTTAAATGATTCTGACCTTCAGAATGATGACCTTGTTGTTACAGGAGAAAAATGTAAAAAAGGTGTTGGTGTAATTGAAGCTCCTCGTGGCACACTTTTCCACCATTACGAAGTTGATGATGATGACCGCATTACTTTGGCTAACCTAATAGTTTCCACAACTAATAACAACCAGCCAATGAACACTGCAGTTAACCTTACTGCAAAAGCATTTATGAATGGAAAAGCAGAAATAACCGAACCGATGATGAATGCGGTTGAGGTTGCAATAAGGGCTTATGATCCATGTTTAAGTTGTGCAACACATGCCCTTGGACAAATGCCATTAGAAATGACAATTGTAAACAAAAATAACGTAATTTTAGACCGTAAAACGAAATAGTTATGACACAGAGAAAAAGAGTCTTGATTTATGGCTACGGCAATCCTGGCCGTCAGGACGATGCATTAGGTAATGAAATGGTGAACAAAGTTCAGGAATGGATTGAAGAACACCATCTTGGTTGCATGGCAACTGACAGCAACTATCAATTAAATATTGAAGATGCTGAGAAAATCTCAGAATGGGAAATAGTAGTATTTGTTGATGCTTCGAAAGAAGGAATACATGAATACAAATATTGTAAGATTCATCCTCAGGAGGATAAAGTTGAATTTACGATGCATGCTGTATCGCCAGCTTATGTGCTTCACTTAAGTGAAAAACTGTTCAACAAAAAGCCTGAGGCCTACATATTAGGCATAAAAGGTTACGAGTGGGAATTGGAAGAAGGTTTATCGGACAATGCCAAACTCAATCTTGAACAGGGATTTCAGTTCTTAACACGTCAACTTTCAGGCTGGGCACTGATAAAGAAAAACTTGCCTATAAGTATGCTTGAAGCAGGTGAGTAAAAGCATTAATTTGAAGAATAATAAATCATTTTTTTTGATTTGTAATTTTTCTTTTAATACCGGTCAATTTTATTTGTTTCAAAAAAAAAAGGCTTCCGGAAACGGTAGCCTTTTTTAATTCTTATTGGCAGTTGTTTTACAATTAAAAATAACAAACGACAAGAAACAAATTTCAAATAAATCACAATTCATTAAAAATCAATATTCCAAAAATAAATTTGGTTATTTAAAATTAAATATTGGAGTTTATTTGTTATTTGAACTATTGATATTTGGGATTTATTAAAAATATAATCCCCAACTTTTTATTTAGTCCATTATTATTCGTTAGTAAAATAGGAGAGTTTCTCCAGTTTACTCATCATATCATAGTTTTCAACAAACACAGTTTCAGGAACTTTTAAATGTGCCGAGGTGAAATTTAATATACCTTTCACACCAGCATCAACAATAAGTTTTGTTATTTCATCAACATCGGCATTTGGAAGTGCAATCACCGCGAGGTCAATTTTTTTCTGTCTTATAATTTGTTTCATTTTCGATACATTGTAACAATGCACATTTTGAAACTGTATTTCAGGTTCAGCAGTTAATCTAAAAGTTGCGGCCACTTCAAGTTTGCTATCGTCATGATTAAATGCTTCGGCCACAGCACGCCCTAAATCACCAATTCCAATAAAGGCTACCTTACGTTTATGTTGGCAGTCGATGGCTTTTCCAATTTCAATAATTAGTTTCTCTATTTCATAGCCTTTATGAACATCGCCTGTAAAGCCAATAAGCATTAAGTCGCGGCGAACATGTGCCGGATTTATCTTAAGAAGATGTGCAAGTCGGTGCGAATGAATAAATGGTTTCTCCTGAAAAGGATACGACAAGAGTTTCCTCCTGTAATTGCTTAATCGTTCAACAGTGTTTGGTGGTAAGTTCTCTATCATCGTAATTATTTTAAAGAATAAATTATTCCTGCGTTTATTTTATAAATACTGCTCCAATTCGAATTTCTGCTTGGGTCGGCATAAAGGTGCTCAAATGATTTTGCAAAACCCGGTGTTAACTGTACATCGAGTTTCTGATTTATATGGTATACAACTCCAAAAAAGAATTGAACTCCCCAGTCGTTACCAACAAACAAATCAAAAACATCATCTTTATCATAATCTGTAATGGTGTTGCCGGGATTTCTAAGATCAGGATTCTCAAAATTATCTGCATGCTCAGGGTAAATATACAAATTGGTATTACCGCTTCTGTTTGCACTTAATAAAAGTGAATAATAAACACCCCCCTGAATATAAATACTAAATTTTTCACTCCCTTTTTCGTAAAAAATACTAAAAGGAATAGTGAGGTAATTCAAATTGTAATCCAAATCATAGGTAAGGTAACTTGCATAAGAAACATAAATTGAATCATCACTTTGAAGTTCACTAATAGGGCTAATAACATCCTGTATTTTAAAACCACGACTATCATAATAAGTGCCAAGCCTAAGTTTTACAGTTTTGCTAATCTGATAATCAGCAAAAAAACCAAGGTTAAATCCTGCTTTACTTTTTGGAAGTTCAGAATATGCCCAATTATCATAAATTTTTGTAAACTGAACTCCTCCCTCAAAACCCAAAGAAATTTTATTACTTGTGTTTTCTGTTTGCGATTTTAAATCGGAACCTATGAAGCCCAAGAAAATTGCCGATAAAAATGTAATTAATATTTTATTAAACCCCATACTATTTACCAAGTGTTCCAAATCCAAATAAAGCCAACAAAAATAGCACTTATTCCAACAAGTCCGTTAATGCTGTTAAATGCAAGTTTTTTGTTGAATTCCCCTGATCTCTTAGCAATTATTCCCAGAAGAAAAGAGAATAAGACCATTGCTAATATTGTTCCAGCACCAAAACCAAATAAGTACATTGCTGAGCCTAAACTGCTTGCAAATGCCAGAGTAGGGAGTAGGCTAATAAAATGTGACACACCTGCTAATCCATGCAAAACACCTATTCCCAATGCTGTAACATAGGTTTGCCTTTCGTGAGTTACATGGGCATGAGCATGTATTTTCTCAATATGATGGTCGTGGTCGTGAGAATGTACAAATGCGTTACCAGTTTCGTCGTGGTGTTTATGAACGTGCTTATGATTGTTGTCTTTACGTGTTTTTAGCATTTTAAACAATCCCCAAAAACCAATAACAATAAGCATTATTCCAACCATCCGTTCACTATTAGCCGAAATCCAATCCACAGGAATAAGTTCCTTAAAATAGAAAAACAGAACACCAATTAAAAGCATACCTATTAAATGCCCTATTCCCCACGACATACCAATTATCCACGGGCGAAATTTGGTATTAACAGCCAATGGTCCTATGGCAGCAATATGGTCGGGGCCTGAAACAACATGAATCATTGCGGCAGCAAGACCAAATAGGAAGGGAATATTTGAAAATAACTGTTCCATGCTTTTTTTTGCAAATATAAAAATTTATTGTGAATTAGTTAACAGATAGTTTTGTTAGATTAAAAATATTATCATTAATAATCTATTTAAATTTGCACATTAATCATTTATAAAATGAAGACTGATTTAATAATTTTTGATCTCGATGGAACCTTGGTGAACTCTATTCCTGATTTAACAGATTCGTTGAACTATGTTTCACATCTTAGAAATCATAATAAATTCACAGAAGATAGAGTAAAAAGTATAGTTGGGGGAGGAGTGAGCAAACTAATAGAAGATGCTTTTGAGATTAACAAAAATGACGAAGATTTTCAGGAAATATTCAGCCAGTTCTTATTGTTTTATAAGAATAATCACAGTAAGCGTTCCCATCTTTATAAAAATGTGTTGAACACACTTGAGCACTATAAATTGAAAAAACTAGCAATACTTAGTAATAAACTAGATGTTTTCACAAAGCAAATAGTCAAGGACTTTGGGATTGATAAATATTTTGATATCGTACTTGGTGCTACAGATGGGATAGCCAGAAAGCCATCTTCAGAACCAATAAATCATATTCTAAAGAAACTAAATATTTCTGCCGATAAAGCGATAATGGTTGGAGATAGTGAACCAGATATTATTACGGCAATGAATGCTGGTATTACAAGTGTATCTGTAACTTATGGCTACAGATCTAAAGAACAACTTGCAAAACTAAATCCCAATTTTATGATTGACGAATTAACTGAACTTAAAACAATTATTGAATGACAAAAAAGGAAAGATTTGAAAATATAATAGATTACTTTAAAATTCACAAACCAATTGCTGAAACAGAACTGCATTACGAAAATCCTTATCAGTTAATGGTTGCAGTAATTTTATCTGCTCAATGCACCGACAAACGAGTAAATATTATTACTCCCGGATTTTTCGAGCAATTTCCCAATCCTGAATCTCTTGCCAGAGTAGAGGTGGCCGATATTTTTGAGTTGATCAAAACCTGTTCCTATCCAAATAATAAAGCCAAGCACCTATCAGGCATGGCTAAATTGCTTATTTCTGAGTTTGATGGAGTAGTTCCGGAAGATATTGATGAACTTCAAAAGTTACCCGGAGTGGGAAGAAAAACTGCCAATGTAATTTTATCTGTGGTTTTTAATAAACCTGCTATGGCTGTTGATACTCATGTCTTTAGGGTTTCGGCACGCCTGGGCTTAACAACAAACTCAAAAACACCTTTTGAGACCGAAAAGCAATTGGTAAAGCATATCCCCGACGAACTTATACCACTGGCACATCACTGGCTTATTTTACACGGAAGATACACTTGTTTAGCCCGTAAACCTAAATGTAGTGAGTGTGGCTTGACTGAATGGTGTAAGTACTTTAGTAAGAAGAAATAGGGGAGAGGGTTGTTATCTTGGTTATCATTGTTATCGTGGTTCTCATGGTTAAAAACTGATTACGAAAAGTATGTTGGCCATGCCCTCACAAATACTCCTAAACCTCAAATCAAGCTCTCAACTTCTCAACTTTATAACTTTATAACTTTTCACTTTCAACTTTATAACTAATTTGTCCTATCTTTGACACTCACAAAAAACATATGATAAAATTAAATATTGGCGATAAAGCCCCTGATTTTAACGGACTTGACCAAAATGGAGATTCAATTAGATTGGAAGATTTTAAAGGAATTAAATTAATACTTTACTTTTATCCGAAAGATAATACCTCTGGCTGCAATGCCGAGGCTTGCAATTTACGCGACAATCACGAAATGTGGATTTCAAAAGGCTATAAAGTTTTAGGCGTTAGTCCCGACAAGCAAGAATCACATCAAAAATTCATTGCAAAATTTGATCTTCCGTTTCCCCTGATTTCCGATACTGAAAAAGAAATTATTAAAGCATACGGAGCATGGGGTCCAAAAAAACTATACGGACGCGAATACGAAGGCTTACTTAGAAGTACATTTGTAATTAGCGAAGACGGAAAAATAGAACAAATTTTCATGAAAGTAAAAACAAAAGATCATACAAATCAAATATTGGAAACCTTAAAATAAAATATAGAGATGACCTCAGAGAAAGCAAAAGAAAATGCCGAAAAGGCAAAAAAAGAAAAATTAAAAGCCCTTGAAGCCACTTTAGGAAATATTGAGAAATCCTTTGGTAAAGGCACAATCATGAAATTGGGCGATACGGTCTTTGAAAAAATGGAAACAATTTCAACAGGATCGATTAGTTTAAACAATGCACTTGGTGTTGGTGGTATTCCAAAAGGTAGGGTTATAGAAATCTACGGGCCAGAATCGTCGGGTAAAACAACGCTGGCATTGCATATGATTGCTGAAGCCCAAAAGGCTGGCGGCATCGCAGCATTTATTGATGCTGAGCATGCTTTCGATAGGTTCTATGCCGAGAAATTAGGTATTGATACCGAAAATCTTTTAGTGTCGCAACCTGATAATGGCGAACAGGCTCTGGAGATTACTGATAGTTTAATCCGATCAGCAGCAATTGACATTGTTGTTATCGACTCTGTTGCAGCACTTACTCCAAGAAGCGAGATTGAGGGCGATATGGGAGATTCCAAAATGGGACTTCAGGCAAGGTTAATGTCGCAGGCTTTACGTAAGTTAACGGCCAACATTAGCAAAACAGGTACTTCTTGTGTTTTCATTAACCAGTTAAGGGAAAAAATTGGTATAATGTTTGGTAACCCAGAAACAACAACCGGCGGTAATGCGCTCAAGTTTTATTCCTCAGTTAGACTTGACATAAGAAAAATAGGTCAGATAAAAGATACGGAAGAAGTTAAGGGTAACCGTGTTAGGGTTAAAGTTGTCAAAAATAAAGTTGCACCTCCATTCCGCAAGGCTGAGTTCGACATAATGTTTGGCTTGGGCATTTCAAAGGTTGGCGAAATAATCGACCTTGGTGTGGAGTTTAATATTATTAAGAAAAGTGGATCGTGGTTTAGTTATGGAGAAACTAAATTAGGGCAGGGTAGGGATGCTGTAAAAGCACTGCTTACTGATAATCCTGATCTGATGGATGAACTGGAAGAGAAAATTTATGCTGTGCTTAAAGCATAAAAATAAAATATCAACCAACGAACCCGGATTGAAAGATTCGGGTTTTTTTTAGATTAATATTATGAGATTTATTTTAGGAAGTTTGTTTGTAGTATTTTTACTATTCTCTTGTTCAAATAATAATCAGGAAGAGGAGAAAAAAGTTGAGAATCCAATTGAATATCTGACTGCTGAAATATCAAAATATCCTGAAGATTACAAATTATATGCCCAGCGTGCCTCAATCTTTCTTGAAAAAGGGAAACTTGATCCTGCCTTTAGAGATTTGAACAAAGCTCTTAAAATAAATCCAAACGATGCTGAACTTTACGTAATTCTCTCTGAGGTTTATTTTGTGATGGGAAATAAAGAAAACAGTATTTCTTCGCTCAACAAAGCAGTTTCTCTCGATTCAAAAAGTGAAGTTCCTTTAATTAAACTTTCTGAATTATATTTATTAACAGGAGAATACGATAAGGCACAATTCTTTGCCAATAAGGCAATATCTCTTAATATTGAAAATGCAGAGCCATATTATTATAAAGGAATGGCATTCTTTGAAGTGGGTGACACAACAAACTCAATAATAAATTTAAAAATTGCATCAAATATCGACACTAAGAATTTTGCAGCAAATATGCAATTGGGAGCAATTTACTATTACGAAAATGATAGCCTTTCAGAATTTTACCTTAAGAAAGCCATAAGAAACCAACCCAATAATTCATCCTCATTGTACTATCTTGGTATGCTTTATCAGGATAACAAAAAGTTTGATAAAGCATTAAATGTATACTCTGACCTGATAAATAGAACCAATAGTAAGAAAAGAGCTTATTACAATTCAGGTTACATCTACCTTGTTGAGTTACAAGAGTATAGCCAGGCAGAAGAAATGTTTCTTGCAGCAATTTCAATTGACCCTAATTTTGTTGAGGCCGTTTATAATTTAGGTAGAAACTATGAGGCAATGGGTAATTTTGAAAAGGCACGAATACAATATCAGAAAACTCTTGAGATTCTCCCAAATTATCCACTTGCAGTCCAAGGCTTAAACAGGCTTGATCAGTAACCTAAAAGAGAGCCAACCTGGAAAATAAAGAATGAGGCCATCCAAGCTAAGGCTGTAGTGTATACCGCAAGAAACAACGACCATTTCCAATGTCCTGATTCATTCTTAATGGCTGCAATTACAGCAATACAAGGAAAATAAATAAGTATAAAAATCATAAAGGAAATAGCAACCAAAGGAGTAAACACATTTTTACCCTTTCTTTTTCCTTCAATATATTTCTCGGTTTTTAAGCGTTCGACAAGTTTGTTACCATCAACTAATTTAGTATCAGTTTGGTAAAGAACGCCCATGGTGCTAATAACAATTTCTTTAGCTGCAGCACCCGCTACCAAACTAACTCCCATTTTCCAATCAAAGCCAAGAGGTGCAATTATAGGTTCAATAAATTTACCAATGTAACCAATAAAGGATTTCTCCTGTTTAAGCATGTCTCTTTCCATTTCAAGGGACTTTACTGTATTGATAGTATTGATATTCAAACTAGCATTACTTTCCTGTACGGCAGTAATTTTATCATTAAACTCCCTATCTATTTTTTCGTTAAGCGGAAAATAACCCAGAGCCCAAATAATTATTGAGGCAATTAAAATAACTGAGCCCATTTTTTTTAAATATTGTTCACCTTTAAACCATGTTTGCTTTAGTACTGAAGTTAAGGGGGGAGTACGGTATGGAGGCAATTCCATTACAAATGGAATAGTTTCAACCTTAAACATAGTTTTCTTCATTATCCAGGCCACAATTCCTGCCAACATTATCCCGAGTAAATAGATACCAAACAAAAGACTTCCTCGGTAAGTATCGAAAAAGGCAGTAATCAGTAAAATATAAACAGGGTAACGGGCGGCACAACTCATAAAGGGAAGAATGAGCATTGTTACAAGTCGGTCAGATTTACTTTCGATAGTACGAGTAGCCATAATTGCAGGCACATTACAACCAAAACCCATAAGCATTGGCACAAACGACTTCCCATGCAGACCAATTTTATGCATTAGTTTATCAACAATAAAAGCAACTCTGGCCATATAGCCAGAAGCTTCCATAAGTGTGATAAAAAAGAAAAGAATTAGAATATTTGGAAGGAATATTATTACACCTCCAACACCACCAAGTATGCCATCCACCAACAAATCGCGAAACATACCCTCAGGAAGTATTGAGGTAAGCGCACTTCCGCTTATAGATACCAAATATTCAATCCATTGCATGGGATAATCGCCAATATAAAAGGTAGCCTGAAACATTATCCACATAGCGAAAAGAAAGATTGGATAACTTAATAATTTACTAGTAATAATATTATCAATAAGTCTGCTTCTGGTTATTTTATTTTCAATTTTCGATGTTTTATAAGTTTCCTTTAGTGCTCCCTCTATAAAACCATACTTGGCATCGGTAAAAATTGTTTGGGGATTATCGTTTCTAACTTTTGTAATTATTTTAGATTCCCTCTCTGAAACTTCACGAATCTCAGTTTCATTTTTGCATTGATAAATACGTTCAGTTTCTTTAGAATCTTGCTCCAACAATTTTATTGCAAGAAATCGAGGAGCAATTTTTGATGTAACACCCTCATTACCTTCTTTGTTTAAACACTCTTGAATTATTTTAATTGAACGCTCAATCCTATTTCCATAATTAATATGTACATGCCTGATTATAGGCTCTTTATCCTCAAAAGCACTAATCAACTTATCGTAAACATTTTCCAGACCTTTACCCTTAGATGCAACCATTGGCACCATTGGAATCCCCATCATCTTTCCTAAAGAAATATAATCAAACTTATCACCTTTTTCCCGAAACTCATCCCACATGTTCAAGGCTATTACAACCTTTTTATCCATGTCGATAAGTTGGGTTGTGAGATATAAATTTCGTTCGAGGTTGGTACTGTCAATAACGTTTAAAATTACATCCGGAACCTCTTTTATAATGTGATCTCTAACATAAAGTTCTTCTGGTGTATAACTTGTTAATGAGTAAGTCCCCGGAAGGTCAACTATATTAAATTTATAGCCCTTATACCTAAAAATTGCCTTTTTTGCATCAACAGTAATACCGCCATAATTTCCAACCTTTTCATGCGATTTTGAAGCATTGTTGAAGAAAGTGGTCTTACCACAGTTGGGGTTGCCAACCAAGGCTATGTTTATGGTTTTACTACGTGGAACAGGAGCAAGGTTTAATGACTGCTCTAGTTGCATAGTCCCATTAAAATCAGATGCTTTTTGGGAAACATTTTCATCTGCCACCTCAATAAGGGCTGCCTCACTTCTTCTGAGTGAGACTTCGTAACCCATAATATTGTATTCAACCGGATCTTTTAAGGGGGCATTTTTAATTACAATCACTTGCTTGCCAACCACAAAGCCCATTTCTATTATTCGCTTTCTGAATGCACCACGACCTTTTACTTTGGAAATGATTGCTTTTTCGCCAGTTTTGAGTTCAGCAAGTGTCATGGTTTGCAAAGTTGATTTATAATTTCATACAAAGGAAAAAAAAATTGCCAGATGTTTAAATACCTATTTATGATGAGTTTTTGTTCTGTTGCTGCTATGGCTTGTGTTGCTTATGTTGCTGCTATGGCTTCTTCTATTTTATGAAACCCAATCAAGCAATAGAAACCATAGTGTTCATAGAAACTACAGGAAACATTTCCCTAAATCATATCAAGCGATTGCGAGTATGCTGGTGGCTCCTCATCACCCTCGTGCAGCATGTGATGAACTTTTGACATAATATTTGTAATACGGTAGCCCCAGTGTGTTGCAAACAGCACACCACATTCATGTATTGCATTTTGGCGTGCGCCGTAAGTATTCTTTTGAAAAAGCAATATGAGGTCTTTCATATCCTGATAAATATCAGCCATATTTTCAGAAAGACTGGCTTTGAGTGGTTCTGTTTCGTTAATGTATTGCGGGTCAATTATCCAGTATTCATCATCTTTCCCAAACTTTTTCCTGAGCATATTAAAAACTATTTCCCAGTTTTCTGCCGTTACAAATCTTTCGTTGGCACTAGTATCCTCAACATCAATTTGTGGTAGCAAAGAACCTTTAAGATAGAGTAGGGGAGTTATGCGGTTGACAAACTCCAAAATACCCTTTTTAGACTTTTCTTCACAGGTGTCGATAAAATGACAATACTCGTTGGCAACCGTTACCATTTCAAGTATTGGTTTAGTAATTGTAATATCTTCTTCGGAATGATCGGACATGTTTCTTTTTTTTGCAAAAATAGGGAATAAGTTAAAAGTATAAAGTTGAAAGTTTGTAAAGTTGAAAGTTAATAAGACCCGAAACTAAGCGAAGTTTGCAACTTCGCTTTATATCGCCTCGTCCTCATCTTGGATGAGGATGTTTAATTAACTATTTGAAACACAAATAGGATTTACAAGTAAATATGGCATCCTCGTTAAAAAACGAGGACTAGAAGATGTATTGCAGTTTCTAAAGTCCCAAGTCCTCAACAAT
Source organism: Bacteroidales bacterium (assembly GCA_029933565.1). Classification (GTDB taxonomy): domain Bacteria; phylum Bacteroidota; class Bacteroidia; order Bacteroidales; family F082; genus BM524. The sequence continues at coordinate 3,480 of JAOZNY010000010.1, read as the reverse complement.
CAAATCAACCCAATACATGTTTTGGGTAATAAGTTTACCTTTACAGACAAATATTTGAAGAAATATAATAAGTTGGTCTTTATGGGCCTACGATATTAAGTGCAAATAAATCATTAGTATCAACATCTTATATTTAAGTTACAATTCAAAATAAATCGTTTTATGTCATTCAAATTTTATAGAGCCTATTTATTTCTAATAATCATACTTCTAATTGCTAGTTGCGGATCATTTACAAATCAACCTAAATCCACAATAATTGTAAAAGAGAATAAAAGTAAAAAGGATTCTATTCCAGAAGTTGAGTTAGATGGTAATGAATATAAAATAGATGGCAAGCAAGTGAAACGCGTAGATCGTATATGCATTTCAGTTGAAAATTTACTTGGGGATCATACTGTTCGAAAACTTGGTACAAATGAATATTTATATAAAATAAATGGTGAATTTGTAATTGGTCCAGCAAACTCATGCAGGTGCATGCCGAATACCGCTAGAATTTTAAGCTCCCGTGGAGAAATACAAATAGATAATATTCAAATTGGTGATTCTGTTTACACTTTCAATTATTTTCATGGTAAAATTATGGAACCAATTATTCAAGTAAATAAAATTCTTGTTCAAAAAGATTACATAATGACAAAAATCACTTTGGAGGATGGAAGATGTATTCAGGCCTCTCCAAAACATCCTATTCCGATTGAGAAAGACTATCTAAACTCTTCAAAAACTCAATATGAAGAATTACTTTTTTCAGAGATTAAAATAGGAGATTATGTAGATAACTCTAGAGTAAGTTCTATTGAATTAGTCAATTACAATGGTGGATTCACTTATGATATTCTTCCTGCAGGGGAATCAGGATATTATTGGGCTGATGGTATACTTGTCGGCTCAACATTGTATAATAATTATATTTCCAATAAGATTTACAAATAAGAATGGCATCCTGGTAAAAATCGAGGACGAGAATATGTATTACAGTTTCTAAAGCCCCAACTCCTTAACAATCAAATCAATTTTGGTCTGGAGTTTGTTATTTACCTGCAAGGCTGAGACAAATCCAAAAAATAATTTCAATTCAATTAATTAGCAGTATCTTTGTAATAAATATTTAGACTCATGGACTTACAGACACGAAAACTTAACGTTATTGAATACTTGATTGGACTTACAGACGAAAGTATCTTTAGCGTATTTGAAGAGATTGTTAATGAATCAAAGTCAGGAGGAGCAAAGACCAACAAACCATTAACCCAACAAGATTTGATTGAAAGAGCAAGGAAATCTAATCATGATTACCTTGTTGGAGACTTCAAAGACCAAGAACAATTGGAGACTGAATCCAAAAATTGGTGATAATATGAAAATTATTTGGTCAGACTTTGCTTCTGAAACACTAAAAGAAATTTTTCAATATCACAAGAAAGTTGCAGGAAGAAATATAGCACAAAAATTAAAAGACAAAATTTTCCATTCTTCAAAACAACTCATCAAATATCCTAATTCAGGACAGACTGAAGAATCTCTTGTTGAACTTAAAGAAGGACATAGATATTTAGTTTCCGTAAACTACAAGATTGTTTATAAGAAAGTAAAAGAAGGAATACTAATAACTGACATCTTTGACACTAGACAAGACCCTATAAAAATAAATGACCCAACTCGCCCTCGTCTGTGACAAGGATGTTAAATTAACTTTTAAAGACACAAATTAAATTTACAAATAAGAATGTCATCCTTGTTAAAAAACTAGGATGAGAAGATGTATTTCTAAAGCCCCAACTCCTGAACAATCAAATCAATCTTTTGTTGAAGTTCATCATTTACTTTGTCGTAATCTTCAATTTTATTGAGTTTGCCTTTAAGGCCAAAATAGAATTTTATTTTTGGTTCGGTTCCTGATGGGCGTACACTTACTTTGCTGCCATCTTCAGTAAAAAACTGTAATACATTGGATTTGGGTAAATCTATTTTACTAATTGTATTATTAACGGTGTCAATAACTTCACTGCTTTGGTAGTCTTTAATCATAACCACTTTTGATCCGCCCATTTGAGTAAGAGGGGTAGTTCTAAAATCCGACATTATCTTTTGTATTTCTTCGGCACCTGATTTACCTTTTCTTACAACAGAAACAAGTTTTTCTTTGTAAAACCCAAACTCAAGATAAATCTTCTTAAGCAATTCAAGCATTCCAAGCCCTTGATCCTTTGCCCAAACAGCAGTTTCAGCAATCATGGCACATGAAATAACAGCATCTTTATCACGCACAAAATCGCCAACCAAATAACCGTAACTTTCTTCGCCTCCACCAATAAAGGTTTCTTTTCCTTCCACTTGCTTTATTATGTCAGCAATGTATTTAAAACCGGTTAGTACATCGTAATATTTTACGTTGTGCTTTTTGGCTATATCAACAAGAAGTTCTGAAGTTACAATGGTTTTTACAATATATTCTTTACCTTTTAATTTGTCGTTTTCTTCCCATTTTTTGAGCAGATAATAAATTAAAAGTGTAGCCGCTTGATTTCCATTTAATAGGACAAACTCATCTCCATCGCGAACAGCAATTCCAACGCGGTCAGCATCGGGGTCTGTTGCCATTACAAGGTCGGCACCAATTTCTTTTGCCTGATTCATGGCCATTTCAAGGGCGGCAGTTTCTTCAGGATTTGGTGATTTTACTGTCGGGAAATTACCGTTTCCATTTGGTTCCGATTGTTCCTCAACAAGAAAAACATTTTTAAAACCAAACATTTTCAATGCATCGGGAACCAATTTAACACCGGTACCGTGAATAGGTGTAAAAACAATTTTAAAGTCTTTTTGCCTTTCAATAACTTCAGGAGAAAGCGAAAGTGTTTTAATATTGTCGAGATAAATCTGATCGAAATCGTCGTTTATTTTTTCAATCAGATTCTCATCACCATTAAAATTCACCTCATCGATGGCAGCAATTTTATTTACTTCATCAATTACATTTTTGTCGTGTGGACTAATAAGTTGTCCGCCATCGTCCCAATAAGCCTTATAACCATTGTATTCTTTTGGATTGTGCGAAGCGGTAATTACAATACCACCCTGACAGCCAAATTGCCTGATTGCAAACGAGAGTTCGGGTGTTGGTTTCAGGTTTTCAAACAAATAAACTTTAAAACCATTTGCCGAAAATACATCAGCAGTAATCTTGGCAAAATATGGACTATTATTTCTGCTATCGAAAGCAATTGCAACTTTTAACTGATCAAACTCAGGAAAGTTTGCTTTAAGATAATTAGAAAACCCCTGAGTAGCAGCTCCAACAGTATATTTATTCATTCTGTTAGTACCAACGCCCATAATTCCCCTAAGTCCACCGGTACCAAATTCCAGATCGCGGTAAAACGATTCAGTAAGTTCGTTGGGATTATTGTCAATTAAATCCTTAATAGTATTTTTTGTTTCCTGGTCGTAACTACCGTTTAGCCAAACTTTGGC
>JAOZNY010000370.1 GCA_029933565.1 Bacteroidales bacterium | reverse complement strand
AAAAAAGAAGAAAACAAAGAAACTAAGTAATAAAAAGTTTCTGTAAAATCTTAAAAGGTCTGTATATTTATGCAGGCCTTTTTTTTGTACTTTCGCTATATGCTTAATCTGGATGATTATTACTTTTTAGGAAAAGTAACCAAACCACATGGTTTGAATGGGTTAGTAAATGTCTGGCTTGATGTTGACAATCCGGCAAATTACAACGAGCTCGAAATGGTTTTTATTGACATGGATAATAATTTAATTCCCTATTTTATTAAGTCGATAAAGATTTTGAATAATAAAGCCATTGTTGATTTTCAGGATGTGGAAAATGAAGAAGGGGCTATTTTATTGTCTCAAAAAGACCTTTACCTCCCAATTGAATTATTGCCAAAAAGAACAGGTAATGCATTCTATTTTCATGAGATAAAAGACTTTGAACTTATTGATGAATTGAGGGGGAGGATAGGGAAAATAAAAATTGTTTTAGACTATCCCAATCAGGCATTATTTCAGGTTTTTACTAACGAGGGTAAAGAAGTGTTGATTCCAATAAATGATGATATAGTTAAGAAAGTTGACAGAAAGAAAAAACAAATAACAGTACTGTCACCCGAGGGCTTGTTGGATATTTATCTTGATGACTGAATGAGCCTAAAAAAAAACGATACACGACCTTTTCATTTCAAACAGTTTAGCCTCTCCCATCATAATTCAACTATGAAAACTGGTACCGATGCCATCCTTCTTGGAGTTTGGACAGATGTTTCCAACATAATAAATGTACTTGATATTGGAAGTGGTTCGGGAATAATCAGCCTTTTTATTGCAGCCCGTTCCAATGCAAATATTACAGCAGTTGAAAGCGATAGTGCTTCGGTAATTGAATCGTCAGTTAATTTTGCTTCATCTGATTTTGCTGATAGGTTGCAGGTTGTTCATACTAATTTTAATGAGTACAAAACGGAGGTGAAATTTGATCTGATTGTTTCAAATCCACCTTTTTTTACTCACGACTTGCATTCGCCAAGCAAACGGAAAACCAATACCCGACATACAGAATCATTGAGTTTTGAGCAATTATGTTCAGGGGCCTCAAAACTTATGAATGATTCGGCACGTTTTTGTGTTGTTTTACCTTACACTCAAAGTGAAGTTTTTAAGGAAGTTGCACAAAAAAGCGGCCTTTATCCAAGCAAAGAACTCTTTATCTTTCCGCGTAGGGGCGCTGAACCAAATCGTATAAATATTGAGTTTAAGAAGCAACGAACTCATAGTTGTAAAAAAGATTTTTTTGTCCTTCGCGAAGAAAACAATAAATTTACCGACCAATACAAAGAATTGCTGGGTAACTATTACCTAAGCATTCCTGAACAATAAAAATTTGATTATGAATAAGATATTTTCTGCCATTACAACATTTGTGTTTGTAATGTTGTTTGCTACAATTAGTTGTGCCCAGACAAACAATCAAACTAGTTTAAAAATTGCATTAACAAAACAAAGCAAATCTTATACGGGTTGGATTGAAAGACATGAAGAAAATGTTGAGTTTTTCAACCTTTATGAAATGAACTTTAATAATGCAATGAGGTTACTGGCTTATTGCGATGGGCTAATTCTTACCGGTGGAGAAGATGTGTTTCCGGGTTTTTACAACCAGACATCAGATACTCTATTTTGTGGTACTATTGACAAGTATCGCGACAGCCTTGAGTTTGCAGTCATTGATATGGCTCTAAAACTAAAGATGCCCATTTTAGGTGTCTGCCGTGGCGAGCAAATCCTGAATATTTCTCAGGGTGGAAGCCTCTATGTTGATATTCCAAGCGAATATGATACCTCAGTTGTTCACCGTCAAAAGGACTGGAAAAACTGTTATCATCAGGTTTCTCTTGTTGAAGAATCTGACCTTGCAGAAATTAGTGCTGTAACTATGGGCGATGTTACGAGTAACCACCATCAGGGAATTAAGAAACTTGGCGAAGGTTTGAAAATTACTGCCTACACAGCCGATAGCCTCCCCGAGGCCATTGAGTGGGAAGTGCGTGGCAACAAAGGATTCTTAATGGCTGTTCAATGGCATCCCGAAAGAATGGATACCCTTCATCCTCTTTCGGCACCAATTGCTAAGGAATTTTTAAAGGAAGCAGAATTATATAGAAACAGATAAACTTA
>JAOZNY010000369.1 GCA_029933565.1 Bacteroidales bacterium | reverse complement strand
AAACGTGAACCAAAGATTTGATGTAAAGATTCTTGATGAAGTTTTTGAATTCTTTGATGGAATAGAAGAAAAAGCAGTAGAGAAAATACTTTTCAACATCAGAAAATCTAGATATGTAATTGACAAGGATTTGTTCAAAAAACTCGAAAATGATATTTGGGAATTTAGAACATTGTTTAACAAAAAGAAATACAGACTATTAGCATTTTGGGATAAATCTAATAAAAGGGAGACTTTAGTTATTGGAGCAAGTGGCTTCATTAAAAAAACAAAGAAAACCCCTAAAAAGGAAATCAGAAAGGCGGAAAGAATAATGAAACTGTATTTTGAACAAAATAATAAACCATGAAAACATATTCATTAGACGAAGTAACTGACAAATATGTTGGTAAACTAGGAACGGAGAACAGAGATAAATTTGAACAGGAGTTGAATCTGGAACTTTTAGGTCAAGCAGTTAGAAAGGCAAGAAAAGACAGAAAGTTAACTCAGGCTCAACTTGGAGAATTGGTGGGTGTTCAAAAAGCACAAATATCAAAAATTGAGAACAACCTAAATGATGCAAGATTTGAAACAATACTGAAAGTTTTTAAGGCGTTGAATGCAAAAATAAATTTTCATATTGAATTATTGAATCAAGATTTAAACATTGTATAATACCAATCTGGTTTAACATAATAAACTGAGAAGTTAAGAGTTACATCATAAAAAAAAGAGGCTGTCTTTTTGGACAGCCTCTTTTGTATTTAATAGAAAGAAGGATTAAGCATTCTTCCTTTTCCAACTTCTTTTATTTACGATTACTGATTGTGCAGCAGCCAAACGTGCAATTGGTACACGGTAAGGTGAACAACTTACGTAGTGAAGTCCGGCGCGGTGGCAGAACTCAATTGAACTTGGCTCACCGCCATGCTCACCACAAATACCTAGTTTGATATTTTTACGAGTCTTCTTACCTTTTTTAACAGCCATTTCAATTAATTGTCCAACACCTTCCTGGTCAAGAACCTGGAATGGATCTTCTTTCAGGATTCCTTTGTCAACATAAATTGGAAGGAATTTACCGGCATCGTCACGTGAGTAACCAAAGGTCATTTGTGTAAGGTCGTTGGTTCCAAATGAGAAGAACTCAGCTGATTTTGCAATTTCGTCGGCAGTAAGTGCAGCACGAGGAATTTCAATCATTGTTCCCACAAGGAAATCAATTTTATCATTTCTCTCTTCAAATACTGTGGCAATAGTTGCCCTTACAATATCTTCCTGCATTTTCATTTCCTGATAAGTTCCTGTAAGTGGAATCATAATTTCAGGATGTGCTTTTATTTTGCGTTTCTTAAGATCAAGAGCAGCTTCAATAATAGCCCTTGTCTGCATTTCTGTAATTTCAGGATAAGTATTTCCCAAACGACAACCACGGTGTCCAAGCATTGGGTTAAATTCTGAAAGATCTTCAATCTTTTCCTGAATAACTTTAACATCAACACCCATCACTTTCGCCATTTCTTTCTGACCTTTTAATTCATGAGGAACAAACTCATGCAATGGTGGGTCAAGCAAGCGTACAGTTACAGGAAGATCATGCATTGCCTCAAAAATTCCCTCAAAGTCTTTTCTCTGGATAGGAAGCAATCTGTCAAGAGCCTCACGGCGTCCTGCCTCATCTTCTGCAAGAATCATTTCACGCATGGCAGTAATTTTATCATCGCCAAAGAACATATGTTCTGTGCGGCAAAGACCAATGCCAATGGCACCAAAATCACGAGCTACCTGAGCATCGAAAGGAGTATCAGCATTTGTGCGAACTTTCATCTTCGCTTTTTTGTCGGCAAGTTTCATCAATTTGCCAAAGTCGCCACTAAGTTCTGCTTCGGTGGTTTTAATCATTCCATCATAAACCTCACCTGTAGAGCCATTTAATGAAATATTATCACCTTCTTTATAAACTTTTCCGTCCATTTCAAGAGTACGGGCTTTGTAATCAACTCTAATGCTACCAGCACCAGAAACACAACATTTACCCATTCCGCGAGCAACAACAGCTGCGTGGGAAGTCATTCCGCCACGAGCGGTAAGAATACCTTCGGCAGAGTTCATTCCGGCAAGGTCTTCAGGAGAAGTCTCAATGCGCACAAGAATTACTTTCTTTCCTTTTTCAGCCCATGCTTCAGCATCGTC
>JAOZNY010000368.1 GCA_029933565.1 Bacteroidales bacterium | reverse complement strand
AACATATCTAAGTAAATTACATATATTTGCTAGATGTTTTATAGGGCAATTGCATCAATTTTATTAGTGATTCAAGTTTCATTTGTTTTTTCTCAAATTGTAGTTGAAGAAAAAGTTGTGGAACTTGACGAAGTTGAAGTGTTGTCGGGAAGTATTACAAGGAGTACGTTTAAAATCAGCCACCTTTCTAAAACAGAAATTGAACAAATGCCAGTGCAGGATATTGGCAAACTCCTCACATCCCAGCCAAATATTTCGGGTATCAAAAAAGGCTCGGTTGGCATAGATCCGGTAATGCGCGGTTTTAAATATTCGCAGTTGTTGGTTTTGCTTAACTCAAATACTAAAATTGAAGGGGGTTGCCCAAATAGAATGGATCCAACTTTTTCACATATCAGTAAAAACAACATTAACGATATTATTATTTTAAGAGGCCCTTATGCACTTAAATACGGTGCAAATTTTGGTGGCACAATAAAAGTAATTACGAATTACCTTCAATTTCACGATAAATTCGAAAATCATATTGACGCTCTTTTTGGTACTCAAAGTAATCATGTAGGCCTAAATACTAATCTTAAAATTCGCGGGGGAGGTAAAAAACTTGCCTATAATATTAGTGGTAGTTGGAGCAAATTTGGTAATTATGAGGATGGCAACGGAAATAAAGTAAATGCTTCTTCTGAGCATTACGATTTTACTGTTAACCTTGGTTTTAAACCAGTAGAAGGACATTTGATTAAATTGGATTTCACAAAATCGCTGGGTTTAAATGTTGATTTCCCTGCTTTGGCAATGGATGAAAGAGAAGATAATACTAAGATTTACGATATTGAATATTTTGGGACTAAGTTTAAAACTGAAAAGATAAATTTTATCCGTGCAGGTGCTTATTTTTCTGATGTAAATCACATTATGGACAATAAGCAAAGGCCATTCTCAGATACTCTTGTGGCTATTTCGGAAATACATGCCACAAATCTGGGTACAAATGTCGCTGTTAATTTTGACCTATATGGAGGTAAACTTGAAGTTGGCCTCGACTATTATAATATTACTAAAACAGGCGACAGAACAAAACAACTAATTAAGCAGCCAGGCTTACCTCAGTTTAGCGAAAGCATTTGGGATAATGCTAATATTTCAAATATTGGCCTATTTGCCGAATACCAAATTGAAAAAGAAAGAATAAATTATGTGTTCAGCCTTAGGGCTGATAATAATAATGCAACATCAAACCCAATGAGTAGGATAAAGTCCAATGGAGATTTGCAATATTATGAAAGCAATACTAATTCCGATTATTTCAACATCAGTTTTAGTGCGGGACTAAATTGGGAATTCTCAAATAATAAAAACTTGAGTTTCTCATTGGGTAGGGGAGTGCGTAGTCCCGATGTTACAGAGAGGTTCATAATTTTACTTCCGGTTGGTTACGATAATTACGATTATTTGGGAAATCCTCAGTTATTGCCTGAAACAAATTATGAGGCCGATTTGGGTCTGTCCTTAACAAAACAAAAATACGGAAGCGTTTTGCTAAGTACTTTCTTTTCTTATGTTGACGATTTTATAAGTGCCAAAGAAGTGCCGCCATCTGTGGCTCGCCCACAAACTAAAGGAGTGCTGGGAGTTAAACAATTTGTAAATGTCGATCATGTTTTTTTAACCGGTTTTGAGTTTTCTTATAAAAGTCCTGAAATTAATAATTGGGGACTTAGTTTAGATGCTGCTTATACATTAGGTGTAAATAATTCTCTGCCAAACAATGATTACCTTGCTGAAATACCTCCCTTTGAAGCGAACTTAAATTTGAATTATAAATTGTTTAAAAATAGTCTGATTCCTTCACTGAACCTTAGAATGGTGGCATCGCAAAACAAAATATCAGAGGAATTTAATGAGGCAACAACACCCGGTTTTGGAATTCTGGATTTTAATCTTGTTTACCGTTACAGCAATAATATCAGTTTTGTTGGTGGGGTGTCAAATATTTTTAATACTGCCTACTACGAACATTTGAATAGAAGAATAATTGGGAGTAAATCACCATTTTATGAACCAGGACGAATTTTTAGTGGTAAAATGATTTTTAATTTGTAGAAGAAAATATTGCCCGCAGATTAGGCAGATAAGTGCAGAAAACTATCAGCGTAAATCAGCGAAATCAGCGGGAGAA
>JAOZNY010000130.1 GCA_029933565.1 Bacteroidales bacterium | reverse complement strand
GCAATGCTCCCACTAAACTGATGAAAGACATTGGCTATGGCAAAGATTACAAATATGCCCACCAGCACAAAGATAATTTTGTTGAACAGGAGTTTTTACCAGAAGAGATAAAAGGCACTAAGTTGTTTGAACCGGGCAACAATCCCCGAGAAGTTGATGAAAGAAAACGACTAAAGGAAAGGTGGAAGGGGAAGTACAAATATTAGGGTAGCGTCAAAATTTTTCCTACTCTATTTCAATTTCTTTATTGTCAGATTTATCTAAAAGGGGTTTAGCATTTTTAGTTGTTACAATTGGTTTTCCCGTTTGTTTCTCAATTTCCAATCTTGCTTTTTTCGCAGCAGTCCCTCCTTTACGGGCAATACCTTTGTTTTCTTCTAATCCTTTTGGTTGCTTTTCTTTCGAGATTTCTGTTGTAGAAGCTTCTGCAAGCATATTCAAAACCAATTCAAGGTTCGACATATTGTCGCGTAGGCTTTCTTTCTTTAATCCCTTGAATTTTTTATAGTCTTTTACATCTTTCCCTGCCCATGCTTTAGTTAACTCATTTGTTAAAATGGCATATTCCAAACCTCTTTTCATTCCACGTTCGTTCCATTCATCAGTTAATTCTTTTCTAACTTCAATGCTCTTTATGCGTTGGTTAATCCATTCTTTTGAGTAACCTTTTGCAAGGTAGGTTTCCATTGCACGGTCAAATGCAAGTTCAGGATCTTCAGTTTCTTCAATTCGTTCATAGCCCACTTTTGCCAACCACAATTTAAATGGTTCTGCCTTGGGCGATGGAATGGATTGAATGATTCTCAAAACCCCTTCAGTATCTGCCGCTTGAACTTTTCTCATTTTACCATCAGCTGCAATCATTTTAAGGGGGGTACAAATTGTACCCCAGTTGGAGTTTAATGCAGAATCCCTACTTCTCATCCTTTTTAAGTACTGCTTAACATCTTTGCTGTCAGTAAGAATTTGCGCAATGTCATGAACAGAAAAGTACCACTTTTCCTTATCTTCATCCCAGTACGTTCTTATGCTTTGGTCTTGAAATAACTGCAGTTTATTTTCCTTATTAAATTTCTTCTTATCCATTATTTTTCCTTGGGTTTTTTATTTCTGTAAAGGTATAAATAATTATCAATTACACCTTGAAAGTGTTAAACCCGGAATATGCATTAGAACTTCGTTATGAGAGTTACAAGTACAATAAAATATAAGGTTTTGAAATGAAAGCATAGCACCGCTATGGTAAGGCTTCAAAATCTAACAAAGTGGTATATTTTGCAGTAATTGTAACTTGGAATAGATTTTCTAATGCATATTCCGGGTTAAGCCATTACCAACATTGTTTTACTTACTTTTGCAAAAATAAATTACACGATGGCAGATATAGGAGAAATAAACAGATTAAAAGTTTTAAGAAGGGCTGACCATGGTCTTTACCTTGAAGGTGAAGGGGGTAACGATATTTTGTTACCAAACAAATATGTTCCTGAAGGCACCTCCATAACCGATGAAATTGATGTTTTTGTTTATCGTGATTCGGAAGACAGAATAATTGCAACCAACCTCACCCCCAAAGCAATGGTTGGCGACTTTGCCGTACTTGAAGTTGTTGCTGTAACAAAATTTGGTGCTTTCCTCGATTGGGGTTTGGAAAAAGATCTTTTTGTCCCTTTTAAAGAACAAAAGATAAAAATGGTTGAAGGCAGATATTATGTTGTCGCAGTATATTTGGATGAATCCACCGACCGTATTGTGGCATCGGCCAAGATTGGAAAATTCCTTAGCGATGAACTACCTGAATTTAGCACTAATGAAGAAGTTAGTGTATTGGTTTATGCTTCCAACGAGATAGGTTATAACTGCATAATCAACAATTCATTTATTGGCATTATTTATAAAGATCAGGTTTTCGATAAACCATTAAAACCAGGGCAAAGGATGACTGCCTTTGCAACAAACGTAAGGGAAGATGGCAAAACCGACCTTTCGTTGTTAAGACCGGGTTACGAAAAAGTTGACGGCATCGCGAAAGCAATACTTGACGAAATAAAAGACCACGGAGGCTATATGGCTGTTAGCGACAAATCGCCGGCTGATGTAATTTACTCCAAATTCGGTATTAGCAAAAAGAACTTTAAAAAGGCTATTGGCTCGCTTTATAAACAGAAACTTATTGAAATTGAGAAAATTGGGATTAGAGTTAAAAATTGAAAGTTGAAAGTTTGCTGGACAGATTAGGTTGAAGGTTGAAGAAGCCTTAATCCAAAATCAGTTTCAAACATTGAATATAGTAAATATTACATATTGCACAAAGAACCAAAGGAAATATGAAACCAGAATTAAAATCAATTATCGACCACTCAGTTGAATATGCAACAGAATTACTGGAACAGTTAGGCGAACTTCACCCATTTGGCGCATTCACTGATTTAAGGAAGCAGGTCCATCCATTGGAAATGGAGATTGATAAAAAAAATGTGCCCACCAACGGGAAAATCATTGAGACTCTTTGGAATTATTGTTTTGGCGAAATGGAAGCAAAAAAGATTACTGCTTTTGGAATCACTTTCGAATCGGCATTGAAAATGGAAGAGGGTAAAGATTCGGTGGATGTAATTGTTATTATCGCAAACCACAGTACAGAAAAAGACCTACCTGCCTATTGCACCCCATTTTCTATATCCAATAATGGGAAAGTTGAGTTAGGTGAAATGTTTGCCGTTGATAAAAAATATTTTAATTGAAAAACACCGTAGAGGGGCTTGAGGAAGTAATACTCTCGGAAATGTCGAGGGCCAACACTGATTTTGTACGAGATATTGTTTTAAGCACTCCAAGCCTATTCGACAGATTATTTGAAATGGTTATTGCAAACAAAGAACCTCTGTCGCGAAGAGCAATATGGTCGTTGGATTATTGCACCGAGAAAAAACCGGACCTTTTGACCGACTATCATAAAACACAGTTAATCAACAATCTTCAACATTTCTCCCATCAAGGTTTGATAAGGCATAGCCTTAGAATTTTAGCCCGATATGAGATTCCTGAAACCATTTCGGGTATGTTTTTAAACATTTGCTTCGACCTGCTTTTAAACCCAAAAACGAGTATTGCATCAAAAGCCTGGTGTATCGACATAATTTACAAATTCTCACAAAAAGAACCTGAACTAAAACCCGAACTAATAACTGCAATTGAGTTTCAACAGGAAAATGCTTCTGCAGGAATAAAAAACAAAAGCCGAAGAATGCTTAGAAAACTATATCTGGAAATCTAAAAACTTACCATTAACCTGAGTTCGACTAAATATGATTTGGAGTAGTGGAGTAGTGGAGTAATGGAGTAATGGAGTATTAACTTTCTAAACAACACTCCATTACTCCACTACTCCAATTTTTTATATTGTAGCAAAAAGCACTTGTTTACAGAATATTAATTCAAATTCTTATAGCCTACTCAGCTTATTATTATCTTTACATATTATTTTCAAAAAACCTGCGTTTAATAAACAGCACATTTGTTGATAAATTAATGATATTCGACGTTTCATGTTTTTACTTATCAATATTTTTAATGCTCAAAAATTACATTCTACATGAATAGGATTATACTGATAATTGGTTTGTTATGTTTAAATTTGGTCTTTGTTGGACACACAAATGCACAGCAAACAGAGTTTTTTAACAACCCGGGGGCGAGTTATCGCCAGGCTGTAGAACTTTTCGAACAACAGGCATACAGCCCGGCACTCGATGTGTTTGAAAGACTTCTTTCCCAGGATTTGTTAAAATCGGGACTTGAAAAAGAAGATGCGGCTTACTACAGTACCGTTTGTGCTGTTGAACTTGGTAATAAAGATGCACTTCACCGTGTTGAAAATTTTACTGCTACCTATCCTGAAAGTAAGTGGCTGCCAATAATAAGTTTCGATCTGGGGAAGATTTATTTCGATAAAAGGAAATACAGCCAGGCACTTGAATCACTAAGTAATGTTTCACCCAAAAGTTTGTCGCACAACCAAAGGTCAGAACTTTATTATATGAAAGGGGTATGCCAGTTAAAGCGGAGTGATTTTGATGCTGCTTTAAATTCGCTGAATAAAGTGGGCACTAAAAATGCTACAATTTCATCAAATACTAAATATTACAAAGCCCATATCTACTACCAAAAGGGAAATTACGAAAAGGCACTTCCCATGTTTAAATCATTGGAAAACAATAGAAAATTTAAAAAATATGTGCCAAATTATTTGATAAATATTTATTACCACATGGGTGACTACCAAAAAGTAATTGAAGAAGGAACCCTCTACATCCCAACCGCAGATCGTAAATCGCAATCGGATATTGCCAGACTGGTAGCAAACTCATATTATCAGTTGAACGATTATGAAAAAGCACTCAATTATTATCAGATATTTGAAAATGCTTCGCATCGGAGAATATCTCCATCAGAGCATTATCGAATTGGCTATACTAAATTTGTTTCAGAAAAATATGCCGATGCCATTAGAAATTTCCAACAGGCAAGTGCTGAGAAGAGTGGCCTTTCGCAAAATGCCTGGTATCACCTTGGATATTGCTATTTGAATACAGGAGAACAAAAGTTTGCTCAAAACGCATTCCTTAAAGCATACAAATCGGGCAATGACAATTCTGTTGCTACCGACGCTCTGTTCAACTATTTAAAGATAAGTATTAAACAAGGTGGTGACCTTTACAATGATCCGCTGGGGACTTTGCAGGAATTTATTGCGAAAAACCAAAACAACCCCCGAATTGATGAGGCTTACGATTTAATGGCGCAATTATATCTTTCATCGAAGAATTATAATGCAGCATTGCAATCAATTGAAAAAACCGTTTCACCAAACACCAAATTAAAACGAGTTTATCAGCAACTTGCATATTCTCAAGGTGTTGATTATTTTAATCGTGCTTCGTATACCGATGCGATAATTTATTTTAATAAATCACTAAAATATTCAACAGACAAAAAAACTCAGGCTTTAGCAATATTTTGGTATGCCGATGCCCTTTACCACCAGAAGAAGTTTGCCGACTCAAAAGTAAAGTACCAACAATTTCTGCAAAACTCACAAGCACGAAATATAGGCTTATACGATCAGGCACTCTACAACCTGGCCTATTGCTCATTTAACCAAAAACAGTATTCCTCTGCAATAAAACATTTTAGTTCTTTTTTAAATAGTAATAGTTCACGAAATAATCTAATAACTGATGCAAAACTCAGACTGGCTGATAGTTATTTCATTATAAAACAATACGACAACGCAATGCTTTGGTATAAAAAAGTTATTGCAAATGGAAATCAGGATATTGATTATGCCCTTTACCAAAAAGCATTTTGCTACGGTGCCAAGGGCGATTTCAATAATAAAATCTCAAGTTTAAACACACTTGTTGCGTCCTACAAACAATCTGTACTTTACGACGATGCTATTTATGAGATTGCATCAACTTATAGCATTCTGAATGACCAGCGACATGCAATTACTAATTATGACAAACTGGTGAGAGAAAAGCCAAAAAGCAGTTTTGCCAAGAAATCGTTAGTTAAAATGGGCTTTTTATACTACAACAACAATCAGTACGATAGAGCCATTACTACTTTAAAACAGGTGATCGACAAATATCCTGCATCCATTGAGGCTAAGGAAGCACTAAACACACTGGAAAATGTTTATATGGACATGGGAAGAATAGACGATTATTTTGTTTATGCCAAAAGCCTTGATTTTGTTCAGGTTTCAACAAGTACTGAAGATTCTCTGACATTTACAACTGGTGAGAACTATTATGTTGAAGGCGATTGTGGAAATGCAATTAAACATCTTTCGAAATACACACAAAAATTCCCCAAAGGAGGTTTTGTATTAAAAGCATACAATTATTTATCGCAATGTTTTGAAAAACAAAACGACACTGTAAAGGCAACGGTTTATTACGAAAAAATAGTAAACTTCCCTCAAAATCAATATTCAGAAAATGCCTTACTTCAACTTGCAAGATTGAGTTTCGACCATAAGGATTATCATAAATCGATGGAGTATTACGAAAGACTTGCTGCCATAACTGAAGATAAAGGGATGCAACGTGAGGCTATTGATGGAACAATGCAAAGTGCCTACCTTACTGGAAACTTCAGGAAATCGGAAACAATGGCAAAGCAACTTCTAAAAAAAGAAAAGGTTAGTGAAAATCAAATTATCAAGGCCCATTACATTGCAGCAAAGTCGGCTTTGGAACTTCGTAAAATGCAAGAAGCAGAAAGGGAATTTAGCATTACCGACCATCTTACCACTAATGAACTTGGGGCAGAGTCGAAATATATGCTTGCACTAATTAACTATCGCTCAAATAAACTTGATGAAGCCGAGAACCTTATTTATGATCTATCAGATCAATACCAGTTGTATGGCTACTGGGTTGCAAAAGGTTTTATTCTGCTTGCCGATATTTACTACGCCCGCGATAATGTTTTCCAGGCAGAACAAACCCTGCAAAGCATTATTGATAATTATCAGGGCAACGATCTCCGACAAGAGGCAATGGACAAATTAAACAGGTTAAAACCTGCACCTGAAGAACTAGAAAATACAGATGAACCTGAAAATATAGAAGATTAAGATGGTTAAAAAAGAAATAAAAATATTGACTATGGGTTTTGTAAGAATTATTGCATCGGTATTGTTAATTGTAATGCTTACACCATTTGCATATTCACAACAAGAAACTCAAAGCCACAACGAGCAGGTAACAATTGTTGGCTCCTACGACCCTAGCATAAATGAGGCATTTAAAATTAATTCCAAACCTGAATCCAGCGAAATTAGTTTTCAGGTACCTGACTTTACATTTAACTCGTTGGATGTTAAGCAAAGCACACAAATAAATGTTAATCCAATAAAAGCAATTAGCCTTAGAAGCGGCAGAAGAAATCAGAAATTCGATAATTACCTTAAAGCAGGATTTGGAAGCAGGATAAGCCCCTATATTGATTTTTACCACTCAAGTGGCAAAAAAGGAGATTATAATTTTAATGCAAATATTTTTCATTATTCTTCTTTCAATAACATACAAGATTATTCCCCATCACCATTTTCAAAAACACATGCCAAAATAAATTATAGTAAATTTATGGGCAAACATGTGCTCGACATTGGTTTCAAATACGGATTGAACACTAATAAGTTTTATGGATATAAACCACTTGACTATCCCACCGTTGATATTCCCGAATCTGACCTTAGTCAAATGTTTAACCTTGCCAAAATAGATCTTGTAATTAGAAGTGCTTATAGCAAAAATTCGAAATTGCATCATGAAATTGGGCTGGGTACTTACTACTATTTTGACAAATTCAAAACTTCGGAACTTAATGTAAATGTGAACTTTAACCTATACAAAGGTTTAGATGTAGTTGATGCGCTTGATTATCAGAATTTCGGAATAGATGGAGGAATTGATTTTTATTCAAACAACGACTCGCTGACAAGCAATAGTGAAGTTTACATTAATGCAAGACCTTATTTTACAGCAAATTATGGTTTGTTTAGTTTTAATGCTGGACTTAGTTTTGGTTATTTGGGAGAAAATGCTTCCAGTTTCCACTTTTGGCCAATAATTGATATTAATATGAATATTGTTCCGGGTTCGTTTTCAATATTTGCCGGTGTTAACGGGAAACTTGAGAAACAATCATATTTGATTTTAACAACAGAGAACCCATATTTGTCGCCGGTTGCTTCACTTGGATGGGTGAACGAAAGAATAAACGTTTACGGAGGTTTTAGGGCAAGCCTTGCTCAAATAGTAGGATTTGACTTTAAAGTTGGCTGGAAGACATTTGATAATATGGCATTTTTCGTTAATTATTCCGATTATATTCTTCCATGGTTTGCACCGGGTCCTGCAAATAAATTAACTACTGTTTTCGATAACGGAAGTGTTTTTTATGCTGATGCCGAAGTTTCGCTCAATGTGCGTAAAAACCTAAAATTATGGTTAGGTGGGTCATTCAACAATTACAGCCTCGATTCGCTTACACATGCCTATCATAAACCTTTAACAGAGGTTCGTTTTGGTGGCTCCTACCTCATTGCAGATAAGGTAAAACTAAGCACCGAATTATTGTATAACGGAATTAGGTATGCCTACCGGCCATTTAACCTTGTACTACAGAATATTGAACTTGAATCGTATGTGGATTTAAATTTTGGTGTTGAGTACAAAGTGAACGATAATCTCTCCGCTTTCGTTAATGGAACAAACCTGCTCAACAACAATTACGAACAGTTTTATTCATATCCCGTTCAGGGCTTTCAGGTAATGGGCGGAATATCGTATAGGTTTTAACTTGCACCTTAAACTTACTTACAAAAAACCTTTAAAAAAAATATCCAATACTGAATTCTGAATATCCAATGTTGAATATTACTGCAAACTATTAATTGGAAATTCAGTATTCTACATTCAGTTAGTTTTAGTATATTTGTAACACTTACTCAA
>JAOZNY010000129.1 GCA_029933565.1 Bacteroidales bacterium | reverse complement strand
AATAAAATACCAATTTTACTGGCAGAAGACGACAAGGTAGATGCTATGACAGTAAAGAGAGCTTTAAGGGACCTTAAAGTAACTAACCCGCTTATTGTTGTTGAAAATGGTGAAGATGCTTTGGAATATTTAAGAGACCCTAACAAAGCAAAACCTGGAATAATCCTTTTGGATTTGAACATGCCAAAAATGAATGGTATAGAGTTTTTGGAGATTGCCAAAAAAGATGATAAAATTAAAAGAATACCTGTAGTTGTACTAACCACCTCTAAAGAAGATCAGGATAAAATAGAAAGTTTTAATCTTGGCGTAGCCGGTTATATGATTAAGCCTGTAGATTATCTACAATTTGTAGAAGTTGTAAAAACAATACATTTGTACTGGACACTAAGCGAACTACCGTAAATTAAGAAATAATGAAAATACATAAGAAACAATTATTACTGATTGAAGACGACAAGATAGACCAAATGGCGTTTGTACGCTTTGCTAATAATAATGATTTTCACTACAATTTTGATATTTCAGGTTCGGTAAAAGAGGCAAAAAAAATACTAGAAACTAAAAAATATGATATTATTGTCTCAGATTTTTTCCTTGGAGATGGTAATGCCTTCGATATTCTAAAAGACCTAAAAGATACCCCAATGGTAATTACTACCGGAGTTGGCGACGAAGGGGTTGCAGTAAAGGCAATGAAATTAGGAGCCTACGATTATTTAATTAAAGATATTAATGGGCAATATCTTAATCTGCTACCAATAACAGTTAACAATGCTATTATCCGGTTCAGGGCAGAGCAAGAATTAAAGGAATATCATGAAAATCTGGAAGTATTAATTGATGAACGTACGGCAGAATTAAAACTGGAAATTGCCGAACGAAAAAAGGCTGAAGAAACCATAAGGAGTTCTGAAGAGCGATTGAAAATATTATTTGAATCAGCCCCTGATGCTTATTATCTGTCAGACATAAAAGGGAAATTCCTTGATGGAAATAAAGCTGCAGAGGAATTAATTGGTTACAAAAAAGAAGAACTAATAGGATCAAACATTTTCAATCTCGGACTAGTATCAAACAATCAATTTTCGAAAGTTACTAAATCAATAGCCAACAGCCTATTGGGTAAAAAATCAGGGTCCGAAGAATTTACTCTAAAACATAAAGATGGCCACAAAATATCTGTGGAGATAAGCACATTTCCAGTAAAAATAAAAAACAAAATGGTAGTGCTCGGAATTGCACGTGACTTAACCAGACGCAAGGAAGCAGAAAAAGAAATAAAAGAGAGTGAAAACAGATTCCAAGCATTTATGAATTATATGCCTGCCGGAATATTTATAAAGAACGCTGATGGTAATTATTTATTTTCAAATAAGTTTAATAACGATCGTTTTAATATTAACAATATTATAGGCAAGTCAGTATATGATTTCTTCCCAAAAGAAATAGCAGATGGATTTACAATAGAGGATAGGAAAGTGCTTAATGGTAAAAATTTAATTACTGAAGGATCAGTTGTTGATAAATATGGGAAGTTATTTTATTATAAAAATTACATATTTACCATTGAACAACCTGAAGGAAAAAAATTGATTGGAGGAATATCATTTGATGTTACAAAAGAAAAAATAGCAGAAAAAGAACTTCTTAAACTATCAGCAGCAGTTAAACAAAGCCCATCAGTAATTGCTATTACTGATTTAAAAGGAAGACTGGAATATGTAAATCCTAAATTTACCGAAATAACAGGTTATACTTTTGATGAAGCCAAGGGTGAAAATCCAAGAATTTTAAATGCAGGAGAGCAAAGCAATGAAATTTATAAAGATTTATGGACTACCATTTCTGCCGGAAAAGAGTGGCATGGAGAGTTTCTAAATAAAAAGAAAAACGGGAAATTATTCTGGGAATCAGCATCTATTTCTGCAATTTTTAATAATCAAGGTGAAATTATTAATTTTTTAAAAGTTGCCGAAGACATTACGGTACGCAAGCAGGCAGAAGAAAAACTAAAAAAATCAAAGGAACAACTCAGAGGGCTCACAAAATACATGGATGCAAAATTTGAAGAGGAGAAAAAAAGAATTGGAAAGGAAATACATGATGGTATAGGTCAGCTACTTACCGGCTTAAAAATGGACTTGCAGTGGATTATTAATAAATGGCCAAAAGAAAGTGAACAACTCAATAATAAGTTCACATCAATGAAAAATATTATTGATATTGGCGTAAAAGAAGTTCAAAAACTTTCAATCCAGCTAAGACCTGAAATGCTTGACAAATTAGGCCTTCTGGAAACAATTAAATCAGAAGTAAAGAAGTTTGAGGAAAGGACTGGTATTAATTGTGAGGTGCAATTTAAGCCTGATATTTTTGAAGTTGAATATGACAGATCTACTACTCTTTACAGAATACTTATGGAAGTTTTAACTAATATTTACCGATATGCCAAAGCGAGCAAAGTAGATATTAAGTTTGAAATGAACAACGATGGATATTTATTTACTGTTAACGATAATGGAGTAGGCATAACTGAGAATCAAATCAACGATAAATCTTCATTTGGGCTAATGACAATAACTGAACGTGTAAATAAGTGGAATGGTACTTTCACTATTTCAGGTGAACATAAAAAAGGGACAAAGGTGGAGATTACAATCCCTTTTGATTAGCGGAACCTGAAAATATGAGATTATTTATTTTTGTTTTTTTGATATAAAACAATCCTTCCAGCCGGAATCTAAAATTTTATTCATTGCATTAAGTGCCTCTTCCTTACTGCTAAATACTCCAACTGAATAACGGAAATAGCCATCTTCCCCTTTGGTTTCTTTAATAACTATGTATGGAAAACTTGCTGTTAGTTTTGCAAAATATGCTTTAACATCCACCGGCTTCCTTATGGCTAAAAGTTGCACACTGTAAATCTGACCATCAGAAGTATTAATATTGCTGCTAATACTATCCTGTTCAGTTGGCTTCTCCATTTTCATATTCTCAGTTTTATTAGTTGGAGTGTTTACCGATGATTTAATAAGAGTATCTTTATCAAGTTCTTTATTAAGAACAAAATCGAGCCTACTAACCATATCGCCATCCACTGTGGTCTTTATGTGAAACTCCCTGCAAAGTGGTTTTACTGTTAAGTTAAGACCATTAAGTTGAGTTGAATCAAGACAAGCCAAATAATCGCCGGGTTTCAAACCCAGATAGTTCAAATACCCATCAGATTCGGTCAATGTTTCGGCTACTTTGTTGCCTTGCTTATCATAAAAATTAATCACAATACGACCAATTCCTTTCAAGCCATCTTCAGTGTTTAAATACACCATTCCGTTTGCCTCCCCCATTGCAATAATAGGAACATCAACTCGCTTAAACTGATTAGGATCAATAAGCACTTGATATGTTTTGTACTTAAACTGCCATGCAATATTCTCTAAATCAAAGTTATTAAACTCAAAATTATAATCCACAAATGCATTTAAGTCAGAAATGCGAACTATGGAATCTTTTTCACTAATAATTGCCCTGCCACCTGACACCTTCACTGAAGAAATTAAAACCAGATGTTCGTCATTATCAAAAACTCCATTTTGATTCAGGTCGAGAAAAGGATAAAACATTACCCCACCTTTTCCAACTGATGTATTATTACCTGCTTTTACATAATTATTGTCGCCACCAAAGGCTAAACTACCCTGGGCACCTTCTGATAGACTTATGTCATTGTTATTTGAAAAGGCAGAAACAGAAGTACGAGCAAATGGTAAGTCATATTTAAAACTTAAATTAACATAATTGCTTTGGGTTATGGTATTTCTTTGGTAAGAAACTGAAACATACATCTTTGAAATTCTTTTCTCAATCTCGGCTTTAAGGGTCATCAGTTTGTTGTCGGTCATATTATATTGTGTTAAAGTGCGAATAACATATCCCCTTCCAAACCTTAATGATAATGCAAAATCATTTGCTACATAAAGATTGTCGCTATTATTCCAGTTAAGATGAACTGAATAATTAGCACTAAACTGTTTATAATATGCTGAGAGCATAAAATTGCTCTGGTGATACATAAACTCACTATAAACTAATTGAGTATAATCTGCTTTTAGGTATCCTGAAATTCTTTTTAACTTAAACGGCACATACAGGTTTGCTTTCCGCTCTTCGTTGGCATTAAAAATTGTGGCTCTCTGTCCTTCCTCGTTTCTGGTAAAATCGAGTTCCAGCACTGCATTTTTCCAGAAATAATAACTCAATCTACTTTTAATCCTAACTCCATAAGCATATTCAGCATTTAATGATAACTTACTGAAGGGCTGAAGAGTTGCTTTTGCATAAGGGATAAATGAACCGGTAGATATTGACGACAGATATTCCATTCCACCACCTATGGTAAGCATTCTGTTTACTCCGTAATTTAGTTCAGCTTTTGCAAACCGGCTAGAAACACCATCCTGAAGTATTCCTCCTGATAAATTATATTCAAATTCATTTGCCGGCAAAATTGTATAGGGTAAATTTATTGTTCGCTCTTCTATACGCTCTTCTCCCTGGGGACCATAAAACTTTAACCTTAATGTGGTAAATCCATACACTATAGGCACTTTAAATACATATAAACCAGAGGCATCGGCTGTGGTAAAAGCAATTAATTGATCGTTGATATAAAGTTCTACTGTCCAGTTAGGTTCTGTATGATCATTAATTGTATAATAGCCAGATGCTTTACGGACTGTGGTTGGCGAATTTGTAAAAGATGCACCAACTACTGGTGAATTTATAAAGGCAATAGTTTGAGTTGGTATCTTACCCACTCTGGCTTGTTTAATTATTTTCTTATCATTATTTACGTATCTCCATAGGTAATTTACATTGTGCGGATCAAATTCATATTGATTGTTATAATAAAAAGAAAAATTTGCTTCACCATAAAATAGTTCGGCGCCTACTCCCATATTTATAAAGTTATTGGTTGCTCTGGTCGAAGACTGAGTAGAACTTATTGCCCAATCGAGCATCCCAAACTTAAACATATGATAATCACGTTTCACTACAGTATCAGCGGTAGGTTTTTTTTCCTGCAGAAACGAAATATTTTTTCGGGTTTCTTCAAGCCGCTGCTGTTTGAAGATGGGCAACTCAATATTTGTTTTTAAATCTACGTAAAGCGATCGGGGGTTAAAAGTCATGATAATTCCAAATGCATCAGCTAACAAGTTTGATTCCACATAAATAGAACCCATTTCATTTATCAGTCCATCGGGTGGATTGAAAGTTTTATCACCAACTTTAATATGTTTCTCATTAAAGTCAATAAAATAAGTATTGCTTTCATTTTCAATAAATCCGCTTTGCGTATTGCCATTTTTTCCAATACTACAAGGTATTGCCAAATTATTAAATAAATCCGCTGTGTTTACGTATAACGAGTCGGTACTAGTTATAATAATATTTATACTAAAACTATAATCCGGACCTATATAAACCGGTACCGGAAGTTCATCGTAAGTAATTTCCGGGATGTTTTTATCGTCAATAATTAATTCTTTTGCTTGGGCTGACAATAATAGTAGCAGCGACAGGAACAGTAAAAATATCTTATACCCAATTAACCTATTATGCACAATAGATACTATGCAATTAAAAAAAAATTGGTTATGATTTTTACAGTAATTCATTATTCCTGCTCAAAAGTTATGTCAAAACTTCCTGTATAAACTCCTGCAGGCGAATAGTCGGGTATGTGGAGAGTGCCACCAACACGCAAGGTTGTTATAAAATTGCAATCACCATTTACAGGAAAACTACTGCCACTAACTCCTTTCTCTGTAGGGCCAATATCCATTGTAAATGTACCTCCATTACTTCCATATAAAGTTGTAGTAGGAGAATAAGTTATAATAACATTTCGACCCTCGCAAAGTTTTATATCAAATATTGCAGGCTGTGCTATAGGAGCAATTGCCGAAAGGTAAATATTTGAAGAGCTTCTGTTACCATCGTATCCAACTGTTACCGAACCTCCCGATGTACCATTTAAACAAAGCGTTCCAAAATGTATACCCTGTGTTGCTGTAACTGATATTGTTCTTTGGGGTAAAACTGGCTGAGCAAAGGAAGAGTTAATAAAAAAAGATGAAACTGCCGATAAAAACAACAATTTCAATAAAACTCTATTTAACATAGCCCTACTCATGATTAACTACTTTCAAATCATAACTTACAATTACTATTTTAACTCTAATATTGCTTCTGCGAAAACCTCCTGTTTTTTGGTTTCATCGCGACTAATATATCGTAGCCTTAATTTTCCACCTTCAAAAGACATTCTTTCGGATTTATTAAGTTTTACTGATACATAGCGTTTGTTGATATTTGTATAAACAGCTACACCTTTTACAGCCCCAATTTGATAAGGCTTTCCCTTCACAGGAATAAAATCAACAACTAAGTTTCCGTAAACCGAGATATTACCTTTGCGGTGTAATTCAAATGTCAAATATGTATTATTGGTCTCAGAGGTCTCAAGTTTTAAATTGTTTAATGAGGTTTCTGCAAATACTTCACCTGAACGGATAATAATTGGAATACTCATCCCAAATACGGGTATTAACTGAACACTCAAAGCCTTGGGATCTTTTTCAGGAGTCCCCGACCCAAGTGGCTCATAATTTTTTTCTGATCTAAAATATAAATGCGAACGATATTCGCCATCTTTCATATCGGCTTGACGCCTACACTGCAACATCACTACCTGAGCCTCGCCAGGCATTAGGGTTACCCTACGTGGATATATTCTTAAGTACGGATCGGCAAACATTTGTCCTGAATCGGGTTCCTGTATCACTTCGAAACTACCGTTCTCATTCATTCGTCGCTGTACAAATGAAACAGTGTAGGTTGTTGTTTCCTTACCGTGATTTATTAAATTAAGTTGTTCCTTTTGCTTCCTTCCTTCAAAAATTACACGATTAGGAGTTATTAGCAATCCTCCCTGTGCAAAAACTTCAAAACTCATACATCCTAAAAGCATTAATACCGTTAACAATATTTTATGTTTCAGAAATTTATATTTGCTTGTTTTAAGGGTAATCAATATTGTTTTCATAATACTATTTTTATAATTTTAATGAGTTGTTGACACAAATTGGAATTTTAAAGAAGGGAAAAGTCCGGTACCCGAACTAATCCCTAGAATAAAAGATTTAATTGTAATCTACACTTTCATTAAATGTTCCTTCATAAATTCCACCTACCTGATCGGCTTGCACAGTCAAAGTTGCACTAAGAGTAAAACTATTTGTGCCATTAAAACATGCCGTCATAATTGGTTTCATAATACTATTTATATAATTGTAATGAGTTTTGACACAAATTGAAATTTTAAAAAGGGAAAAGTCCGGTACCCGGACTAATCCCTCTAATTAAAATGATTTAATTGTATTCTACAGTTACATCAAATGTTCCTGCATAAATTCCACCTACCTGATCGGCTTGCACATTCAATGTTCCACCTAGAGTAAAACTGTCAGTTCCTGCTGCATCAAGTGTACCAGTAACCGCATTTGCAGATTCACTTGCCACAAAAGCTAGCATTGAGGTAATGGTCATAGTATAAACACCTGAACTAACAGAAGTATGTGTTACAGTTGTTGAAGTTGGTAATGTAATATCATAGGTTTCAAGCCCCGTACCCGTAATATTGTAAGCTGCATTTGTAGCAGCCGGAGTTGCAGCAGAAGTAACTACACCACCAGTATATACACGGGTAGTAGAATTTGATGGAAGCTCAACTGTACCACCAGCAGCAGTTGTTAGCAAATTAGAACCAAAATGCAAAGGAGATGTTTCTGTAATACCCATCGCTGTTAATAGCACTGCTCCGGCAGCGGTATTCTCAGTTGCTGAGGTTTGTGCCATTAAATTGGCCGAAAATGCAACTATCATCACAATAGTTGCAAAACTTAATAATAACTTTTTCATAATAAAATTTTTTAATGAATAAAAAATATTTGTTTACTTGTTTTTTGCATCCTAAAAATGCTTGTTAATTCCTTGAATCACACACAATTCGAGAGTTGATGCTTTGCCCTCTGGAGGTAATTACCTCTTATGTTTTGTGTCCCATATTGCTTGTTTTTTGTTTGGCTATTATACTTTTTATCCATTGTTTATATTCTTAAATTAATTCGTTTGTCAAACAGTATCTGGTGATATCAGAATTTTTGTGTAATTTCATTTTACTCAAAAGCCTTGTTCTATATGTACTTACAGTTTTAATAGAAATTAGTAGTTCCTCACTAATTTCCTGCAGTGATTTACCATTTGCCAGTTTAATCATTGTTACAAATTCACGTTTCGATAAAATATCGTGTTTTGATAAAATTGATTCATTATCAATATAAAGTGCAAGTTGCTCAGCCAGTGATTGAGAAATATATTTACCACCCTCTACAATTTTCTTCACGGCAATAAGTAATTCCTCTGAAGTCGATTCTTTTGTCAGATATCCTGACGCACCAAGTTTAATAGCACGAATTGCATATTGCTC
>JAOZNY010000128.1:5569-8586 GCA_029933565.1 Bacteroidales bacterium | reverse complement strand
GTGGTGTGAGAGGCGCACTCCGTCAGTTGATTCTGGCGGAGCCGTCTACTCGATTATACACAGAGCATTATTCTATATTTACTATTTCCCCCTTTTTTGTTATTAAATATTTTACTTCCGTCCCACACTCGTCTTCTCCTGATTTAATGAGTTTTGAGCAAAATTTCAAATAGATCAGATTTTCACCATTTACATTTTTTATAGTAATCTTCCTAGGAAAACAAAAGTCAGGTCCACATAGCCACATTGTTAGAGAGTCTGGTACTGAAAAGATTGTTGAATCCTCTTGTGTTTTATAATTAAAACGATGTATTTTTTCATCATTTTTAGTCCAATAAACAATATCATCCTCCATGAATACCGGGCTGTATCCATGTCCAATATTATTTTCAGTCCACCTGTCAATATCAAATGTGAAAATTTTACCAAGGTTTTCAGAGTTATAATCTTCAATTGCGTATACAAGACTTTTGTTGTTAGCTGAATAATTAACATTGTAAGCATCAAATATTTTAAAAGTCGAGTAAT
Organism: Bacteroidales bacterium; assembly: GCA_029933565.1. Classification (GTDB taxonomy): domain Bacteria; phylum Bacteroidota; class Bacteroidia; order Bacteroidales; family F082; genus BM524. Next base: position 8,058 of record JAOZNY010000128.1, on the reverse strand, counting down.
CTTTTTTTACAATTGCTTTTTTTGGTCGTTCTATTAGTAAATATTCGGTATTAGGTAAATCCTTGATATAGTTATTGCTATGTGTATATTCTTCAGAGTTAATAAACCCAAAAGATCCTTCTTTTGATATGCAAAATAAGTAATAGTCATATCTTCCAGGTCTGATATTAAAAGTTAACGGATAATATTGGAGTCTACCTTTAAACTGAGGAATAAAAACATTATCCTTGAAATTTAATAGTTTTAAATATTTACTGCTATCAGATGGTGTAGTTCGTAATTTTATACTATCTCCAAAAATCCTACAGACTGCTCCTCGTGTTGATTTTATCGGTACGGATAAATCTAAATCTTTATATGTGTCAAGATTCTTAACATATAATTTGCAAATAGAATCAAGATAACTGTCAACCATAGCTTGATCTGGTTCATATAAGTTATATTCGGTTTGTGAATAAACTTCTAATACTAAAGGGATAAATAGTATTAATAGTAATTTAATTCTTTTCATAGGTTTTTACTGTTTTTCACAGCTTTGTGTATAACAATGTTATATAGGTATTACCTTTATTTCTTCATTATATTTCCGTAAAAGTAACTAATAACCCCAAATAAGTGATGTAAGCGTACTTTTCTGTTTTCAATAGTTGTTGCTGTTTTATTCATCTGTAGGGTTTTTTTATTATCTGTTTTCAAAAATACAAAAAATCCTACTCATAAAAAAAAGAACCTTCAAGCATTTCCTTAAGTTTCTCGGCTCCTAAAGCATAGGCTTTTTTTGCAGCCTTAGGGTAATTTGCCCCACCGCCTTTTACCTGATCGAGGTGAGTTTTATAAATTTCCTCGCCTGTGGCGGCATCAACTACCGAAACATTAGCATCAAGATATGCAAAGTAAATTCCCTGGTAATAGGTTCCTGTTGTGGTATTGGCTTTAATTTTAATAATAAAATCAGCATCAGCCTCCTTATCAACAAAGTTATAGGACTTTTCAGATAGCATTTTTTTAATTGCCGGTTCCAGTGTTTTTATCTCCACATTGTAGTATTGGATTTTTTCTTCACTCTGCACAAAAATTGTTGGTTTGCGGGTAGCAATGTTTATGGCAACAGGGCTAACAGGATTTTGCCCGGAGGCAATTGTAAAGTAAAGTGAGTTTTTATCAATGTTCAGATAATCTTCGAGGTCGATGGTGGCTTCGAGACTGAGTATGGCTTTGTTAATATTAATTGGGGGCAGATAACAAAGTGAGTGACCAAAGTCGTTGGTCTTGCTGCTGCAAAGTTTTTCGCCATTATCCAAATTTATAATGGCAATGGGGATTCCGTTTGCCGGTTTGTCGCCATTTAATAATTCCATTTTTACGGCCTCCATTGAGGCAGAACCTAATTTAATAATCTTAGGTGCACTTTTAAGTTTTAAGTTAATGTTGGCAAGGGCTTCCATCTTTTTTACCTGCTCAGGAACAAAATCAATGCTCTCACCTTCAAGCCATGCCAGTGGGATGCTACCCTTGGAAACAGCAATAATCTGCTTATTTTTATAAACAGATGCATTGAGTTTTACAAATTCGCCTTCCTTCCAATAATTACCCCGAACAGTAAAATCTTCTGTTCCCAATCCTTTTGCTATTTCGTAGTTTCCTGCCTTTACCAATGCTGCCGAAAACTCATTATTCCATTTTTCTGAGAATGTGCTCTGCAGTCCGGTATTTTCAAAAGTAAATGATTCAAGAAAGAGGGTTTCCTCCATTTCACCCATTTGTAAAAACAGCCCATAGGCAACAAAATATGCCGATTCGCTGAGGTTTAATTCGGATGGTTTTATAAGTGAATCTATCTCGTTGATAAGATCCAGTTTAAGTTTGTTTATTTCATCGGCATTTATGTTGGCATACATTTTCCTGTTGAGGGCAATTAACAAAACTCTGGCTTCATCAATTTTGTTTAAATAAGGCATTGCCTCATAAAAACTCCTTAGTGCCTCTTCTTTATTTCCTTTTTTTGCGTACTTCCTGCCTTCGGTAAGTTTTTGTTCAATATTCTCTATTCCCGATTGGATGAGATTGTGATAGTAATAGGCCAATTCCTTTTTATTCACAAAAGCAATGGCATACACTTCTTTTTTCTTACGGTCGTAAAAACTCTGGGTGTTAAGTCCGCTTACATTAGCCTTTGAAAAGGATACACTTTTAGAAAGGAATTCTTCGCCCGATTTGCCATTGGTGTTTGAAACATTAAGGCTGTTGTTACTTTCAATTTCAACTTGTATTCCTTGAATCAGTTTATCTTTTGCCATAGATTCATAAACTGTTTTCAGTTTACCGGCATCCTCATCATTATTGTTTATTCCGGAAACAAAACCCACAAGAAACTCATTGTCGGGATACATTTGCTGACGTTTGTAATAATCGGCCCAGGCAGGTTTTTGTGCCATTGCAGCAACCGAGATTAAAAATGCGAATGTTATTAATATTGTCTTCTTCATATT
>JAOZNY010000128.1:0-5469 GCA_029933565.1 Bacteroidales bacterium | reverse complement strand
ACTCAACCACTCAACTACCATCCCCTACTTCACATCCGATTTATGCACAAAACCAGTCTTGGTTCCTCTTAGTTGTATTTTAATGAACGACCCTCTATCTTCGATCACTTTAAACTCAAGTCCTCCCGGTACTTTTGCGGCTATTTCTGATTTTTTATCGGGGAGTTCGTAAACATTTACCCTGTCGCCACTGTTACCTTTAATCTGCACCTTTTCTGCTAAAGCATCAGCAGCATTGCCGCCTGTAAAAGTATAAGGTTCAACCGGTCGGCCAATTTCTTCAAGATAATTGTTTACCCCAATTCCGGCTTTTGCCCTGTTTACAGCTTGGTTATAATTAATGTTTGAATAATCGAGTTCGTAGGCAATATTGTAATACTCAAGGGCATCGGTATTTGAGCCAACCATTTCGTAAAGTATCCCCAAATTGTAAGCGGCTTTAGGGTTATACGAATCGGCTTCAAACATTGCATAAACAATAGGGAATGCTCTGTCGAGATCGCCAATTTTAACAAAATCCATAGCCTCTTTCGATTTTGTTTTGAATTCTTTTAGTTTAACCTTTTCAAACTTATAGGTTATATTTTGATAACCGGGGGCAAAATAATCAGTAAACTCATGTACAAGGCTTTTCATGGCCGATTCGGCAATTACCTCTGCTCTGGGAACTTCGGAGCGTGCATCGCTGCATTTAGAAACATAAAGCGATACCTGAGCCGATTTAGTGCCAACTATTTGAGCAGTCTCTACCGATACCATTTTCATTGTGCCTTTGGCAGTTACCGTTCGCTTGAGGCAGGGATAATCCTGTCCGGTCCTTTTGTCAACACTGCTATAACTTACGTTTCCCATAATAATTACATCAAGACCCAAAAGCCTACCCACTTCTGCTGCCGAACTTTCGTCGATGGTTCCGCTTAAAGACAGCCTCTGCTCCTTTAATATTTTTTCCAGTTGCTCGCGTTCCATTACCTGATAAAAATCGGTATTGACCCCTTTAACAAAGGTTTTGCCTTTTTTACCTTTCACCATTCCATACCATCCACTTTTGGAGTCGTAAATACCACGGTTCTGACTGAGCAAGTCGGCAACAATTTGATCAGTTACAAATTTATTCATCCTGTGGTTGCTGGAACAATCAAACTCCAATACACCTATTTTTTTAATATCGTAAAATGGCTTTTCAGGTGCTTTTAAAATAAAGCATTCAATATCCTGTGCTTTTGGTGCCAAACTGCTGAAAATAATAAATAGCAAAATAATTAATCGTGTCATCAGTGTTATTTTTGTTTTATTATAAAGACTTCTTTCTTTTCTTTTTTCACAGCATTTAAAATCTGCCTGTGGGCAAGTGGGTTTTTTGATTTGTCTATTTCTTTCAATAATGTGTAAGCCATTTTGAATTGTCCCAGTTCACGGTGCATTTCTGCCAACATCAATTTCTCTTCGTCAAATTCAGGTATAAAAATACTAATAAGTTGTTTAAGGTTGCCATCGAATTGTTTTATTTTACTATTAAAATCTAGTTTCGCTTTTCTTGAGTTTTCAATAGTCTTAACAGCCTGCTTAAACCCATACTTCTTAATATTGCTAAATATAGTTTTTGGTTTATACCTTATTTTATTGTTCAATAAATGCCATATTTCAATTCTTAAAAAAATTTCATTATTATTTGAAGAAGCAAATCCATTGTTTAGTAAATCAAAATAATAGTCTACCAGTTTTGCTGAGAAATCATCTTCAAAGGCAAAAGGCAAGTCGTAAACATCCATAGCATTTGGAAGTTTTTCGTCCTTTTCATAATCGAATTCCTCATGCACAGCATCTTCATTCCAGAAGGCTTTATTGCATACGGGACAAACTAAAATGCTTTTATTATTAGGTGTGCTTGGATTGCTTTCAACTTTGCCATCGCTGTAAATAATAGAACTATGAACATGGTACGACATCAATTCATAGGTCTGCATTTTACTTTTGCAGTTGGGGCATGTTAGCGTTATTATATTAAATGTGGTCAACTATCTATAATTTTTCTGCTAAGATATAAATTTTATTGTTATTTTTGTAACAATAGAAAAAAATTTACTATTTTTGGAGAAATTTCGGAAATTAAAAATAATTATTAACTAAAAAAATCAAATAAAATGAAAACATTATTTTCAACATTAGCATTTGCACTAGCGGTATTAATTGCAGTGCCAACTTTCGCTCAAAGCGATAAGAAGATTAAAAAAGAAATTAGTAAGAAAGCAATGAAAGATGCCCGTAAGCAGGCAAAAGCATTAAAGAAAGAGGGTTTTTCAGTTGCGCCGGGTCAATTACCCATGGATAAGCAAATTGAATCGACCATGATTAAAAGGTCGAAAATGGATGACAAAGGAAATTATGTTTGGTTTGTGGTTGATGCCCGTGCTGTTGGCGAAACTCATACTGCTGCCAAAATGCAGGCCAATGAAGTAGCAAAGATAAATCTTGCTGGTGCAATTAGTACAGAGGTAAAAGGTAGAATTAAAACAAATATTGCAAATCAGCAGTTGGATGCTACAGAGGCTGAATCCCTAACGCAGTCAATTGCAACATTTCAGTCGGTTGTTGGTGCAAAAATAGGCAGGACTACTACACTATTTGAGGCCGACAGAACAATTGGGAAGAATATAGAAGTTTATAATACAATAGGTTATAGTTATAACGATGCTATGAATCTTGCCAAGGATTTGATTAGAAAAGATTTAAAGGAAAAAACTAAAATCCAGGAGGAAAAGTTAGACAAGATTCTTGATTTTTAGGATTAACTAAAGACCAAATTTATGAATCGGCTAATAAGATTATTTAGCATTGTATTATTCTTTTTACTAATCAATCCTATAGTTTATTCTCAAACCCTCGATGAGTTTAGCAAGCAGGTGGATGAAGAGTTTGCTGCTTTTAATAAGGAAACAGATGAGGAGTTTGAGGCCTTTAAAAAGGAAATTGATCAAAAGTTTAACGATTTTGTTACACAGATCGATCAGGAGTTTTCCGATTATTTAGGTGATAGTTTCGAGGCTTACGATATTGGTCATGAAAAATATGATGCGAGTAAACCAAAACCCAATGAGATTCCTGTTGTAGAAGAAACAGTAGCAAAGGGTGATTTTATTGATTTTAAATTAAATGAACCCGGCATAGTTTATCAGGGTCCGGTTTATCCCGGAATAAAGAAAACGGAAGCAAAGGATTTTCAAACTCAAAAAATTAATGTTGAGTTTTTAGGGTGGCCTCTTTATTTTCTTGTTGATAAAAGTTTCTTTCAAATAGAGATTAATAAACCTTCCGGTCAGTCGATTGCCAGCATCTGGGATGAATTTGCCGGTTTGAATTATAACCATTTTCTATATCAGTTGTCGGAAGTTGCAAACACTTTAAACCTTAATCAGTGGGGTTATTTTCAATTACTAAAAGAATGCAGCAAGCAAATTTATAACGATAAAAACACTCAGGTTTTATTTCAGTGGACTATGCTCAGTCGCAGTCGCTATAAAGTAAAAATTGGTTTTACTAACGATGATTTATTTTTGCTTGTCCCTTCGGTTTACAAAATGTATGATATTGATTTTGTTAAAGTTAAGGGCATAAACTATTATGTTATGGATGGGAATGGCGAGCAACTCCATACTTATGAAAAGGATTTCCCGGAGACGGATATTCTAATGAATGTTACAATTAGTAAACCTTTTTATACCTACCCAATTAAGAAAAGTAAGGTGTTTAAGTTTAGTTATAATAAGAAGGACTATGCGGTAACTTTAAAGTTCGATGAGCAGATGATTAAGTTTTATAATACCATCCCTCTGTCTGACGTCTTAATTTATTTTAATTCTGTTATTAGCGAAAGGACAAGAGAGTCGGTTGAGGAAGCCTTTTTTCCGATTATTGAAGGAAAAAGCGACTATGAGGCAGCAAGTATTCTTTTAAGTTTTGTACAGCAGGCATTTGATTATAAAACTGATCAGCAGACATTTGGTAAAGAGAGGTATTTTTTCGCTGATGAACTTCTGCATTATCCTTATGCCGACTGTGAAGACCGGTCGGTTTTATACGCTTATTTGATAAAAACCCTTTTGAAAAAAGAAGTTGTGGCTTTGGGTTTTCCGGGGCATATGGCTACAGCAATTAATCTCGGCGAAATTGATGAGGGAGTAAGTGTTAGTTATAACAATAAAAAATATTTAGTTGCCGATCCAACGCTGCTTGGAGCTCCTCCGGGCGTGCTTATTCCCTCAGTATTTGGTGAAACTGCTGACCTGATTATACTTGATAATGGGTCGTATAAATTTGATTTGGCAACCAAAGCCTGGGAGGTTACTGGTAAATCGGGTGGTTTTAAGGCAGGACGACAAAATGATTTGATTTTTGACGAAGAGGGAAATATCTATGTCTGTGGTTATTTCATGCAGAATGCAAATTTTGGTGGAATAGAATTAATGGCAGAAGATGATGGACGCGATGTTTTTGTTGCGAAATATGATAATGACTTAAATGTAATCTGGGCAAAATCTGCTCTTGGAAATGGTAGCGATCTTGCATTTAGTTTATGCCAGGCAAGCGATGGCGGACTTTATGTTTATGGAAGTTTTGAAACAGATTTGAATTTTGATGGAGCAGAGATTACTGCTGTTGATGCTTCCGATGTTTTTGTGGCAAAATATAGCAGTGGGGGAGAACTTGAGTGGGCAAAAAAAGCAGGTATTGATAAACTGGATCATAATCTGGATTTTATGTTTGCTGCCAAATTTAACCCTGAAGGTGAAAAAATAATGGCAAAACTTTATAGCCAGACAGAGAATTTCTACCATTACGGAATTGAGATTGATAATGACGGAAATGCACTGATAAAAGGTTCTTTTTTCGCCACAAGCGGTATGAGTAGCAACGACTATGTTAATTACAATACTGTAACCGACTCAAAAGACGTTCCCGTAATACTTCATGAAATAGATAAGCAACTCAAGAAAATGGAATTTGAAGAAACAATAGCGGGGCTTTTTGCTGCTCTAAATTTTCTGGATACAAAAACTGGAGCCATTGAGGGACAACAGATTGAGAAAGCCTTTTCTGATTATAATGTGAAAGATATCCAAAACTCAGAAGTTTATAAAAAGTTGCTTGAGATGGACTTTGTTAGAAATGATAAAGGTATTGTTACTATTGCAACATCTGAAGGTAACCCAATTGAAATTGAGATGATTAGAATTTATAATGAAGCTCAGATTAGAATTGTGGATTACGACAGTAAAAATATTCTTGTGGAGGTGCTTTCAGGTATTAATATTTTCAAAGGGAGCAAAAGTTGGGAAATGAATTCCATAAATCTTTATAGGAGTACAGGAGATATGGTTCTATCGTTTGGCGAAAATGATATAAAAAAGAAGTTAAGCCTTAAAAGTGAAATTTTAAAACGTTGATAATAAAAACAATACAATGTTTAAA
>JAOZNY010000367.1 GCA_029933565.1 Bacteroidales bacterium | reverse complement strand
TTGTTCCTGCTTTGGCAATTATGAATAAAGTATTTATTGCCAGCACTAACCGCATTGGAACTGAACGTGAATTAACATTTGCCGGAAAATCGTTTTTGTGTAACCCTAGTGGAGAAATTATTTCAGAAGCAAGTCCACAAAACGAAGAAATATTATTTTCTGAAATTGACCCAAAAGATGCCAGAAACAAAATGATTACAGAAAGAAATCATGTTTTTGAAGATAGGAGGCCGGAGAGTTATTTTTAGTTTAAAATAACTTTGCAACTACCCAAGATTCCTTTGTTGCTTTTTACCCTCACCAAATAAACACCCCTATTCCAATTACTCACATAAAACTTAAAGGATGTTTTCCCTTTCGGAATCTTAACTTCTTCTGTAAAGCGACCGTAGAGGTCAAATAATTCTATTGAAAAGTCTGGGTGTGGCTCATTGCCCTGTTCCACTTCCACCTCAAACCAATTATGTGCCGGGTTAGGGTAAACCTTTATTTTATTTCCATTTTCCGTTTCCACCCATTTCCATTCAGGTTTACCCACCCAGCAATCTGTAATACTGGTGCAGCCCATGCTATCAATCTTAATTACCCAGGTATCAGTGTTTCCGGTATCAGGGGGAGCAGGTCTACATACTCCTGCTCCCAGAAAACCACCATCGCTGGTAGGTATGGCATCGTAAAAATAATTACTACTGTATTTGCCATTTAGTATTGAATATTTCCTGTACCAAAGGCTGTCTCCTTCTCCATTTACCCTTAATATATACCCCATTCTGCTAGGTTCTACAGGCCAATTAGTATTGCCAACCATTCCACTTATAACAAAACCACCCAATGAATCAGTCCTTATATTATTAACATAAGTGCTCCATTGTTTATCGGCTAACAGTTTGTTCCAGATAATACTACCTTGGTTATTGATCTTACTGATTTGTATGCGTGAGCGGTAGCGGTTAAATGTGCCTGAATCGATATCAAACCTCGAAGCAGCAATAATGTTTCCATCATCCGATAGGCAAAGCAGTGCCGACCCATCCTGATATTGACCCCCTAAGTTAAGTTCCCATTCTTTATTACCAATACTATCGGTTTTTAACACAATGGGATCGCCAACCGCAGCGCCATAATTACCAATTACATGTTTATAGGCCCCAATGGCATAACCTCCGTCTGATGTTTTGATTATGTCGTTGCCATGAAAATAGTAGCCGCTATCAGAATAATAATTATACTCATATTCAACATTGCCCAAACTATCCGTTATCAATATATACGGCTCATGTATATATCCTTCCCTTAACAAGTTAATGTTTGAAGTATTGCTTAATTCTTCACTTCTTTCAGTATTGTTATTTCTCTTATCATAATAAATATTAAGCGTACCAACAACTGCAAAACCATTTTCAGTACCTATAAAACTTCTAGCTATGTATGAAGAATCGTAGGGAAATAGACCTTTGCCATAATAGGAAACCCAAACAGTATCAAAATTATTGTCATACTTAATTAACATAGTTTCTGAATGCCTTAATGATTCATACCATGTATTTTTACTACCAATAGTATAGTATGAGTTAAAATGTTTAACAAAGGAATGTCCATTGGAGTTCCACCAGTCTGAAATTGTATCACCCCAGTTCTTTTTCCACATTATTTCACCATAAAAGGAAATCTTAGCCATTGAAAGTTGTCTCCGATAATTCCCCGTGCCACCACTTAAAACATATCCATCACTTACTTCAAGCGTGTTTAATGCTGCATCATCCATAAGTGGGTCATTGAAATTTAGCCTTGTATTAAAATACTCCTGTGAGACAAGGTTTAAGGAAAAACAGACAGAGATTATTAGTAGTAATGCCTTCATGTTTGCAGTTATTGGCTTATAATTATTTTACCTGACTCAACAACCTTAACTTGATCTTTAAATAAACCTAAATAGGTATCAGGCTTCCATAGCCTTGTGTCCATAACTTTAAAGTCCATAAATATATGGCTAACTAATTCAAACCAAAAGTAATGAAAAAACAAACAACTTACTAGCCCTTTACATTTTTCTAAGAAATCAACAAACTAAACACTAATCCCGAAGACTATCGGAATCGAACTCAAAACCCTTTCTATGGAATATTCATAAATTTATGCGCCTGTAGTGAAATTTTCCACTTTGGGTTTTTCATTACGTAATTGGTGAGCATTTCCAT
>JAOZNY010000366.1 GCA_029933565.1 Bacteroidales bacterium | reverse complement strand
AACCAGTCATTTACAAAAGTAAACTCCTGATTTTAAATACTTCGCAAGCCTCGTTCTTGATGCTTTCTTAAAACCCACTTCAAAAATGGTGAGTTTTCTTAGAGGCACTAAGTAAGAAGAAGTGGAGTGTTGGATTGAATAATGATTGGAAGAAAAAAAAAGCGACCCAAAATTTGAGTCGCTTTTTTTGCTTATTATAAAACTATTTTTTAAGTTCTTTGTGACATAGCCACCAGTCGTAGCATTCGTGCTTGCCGGCTTTTGCATCTACCATTCGCTGCTTTGCTGTTTCTACGTCAGTTGCAGGTGGTACAATTACGCGATCACCAAATCTATTATTATTTGGCCAGTTGGCTGGGATGGCAACACCTTGCTCATCTGATGTTTGCATTCCTTTTACAGCACGTAAAATTTCATCCATATTCCTGCCAAGTTCCTGAGGATAGTAAAATATGATTCTGATTTTACCTTCAGCATCAACTATGAATACGGCTCTAACTGTGTTTGTTCCTTTTCCAGGATGTACTAAACCTAATTCATCGGCTACTTTACCTGTATCGGCAATAATTGGAAATTGAATTTCAATATCCATATTTTCCTTAATCCACTCTTCCCATTTAATGTGTGCAAAAACCTGGTCAACGCTTAAGCCAATTAACTCTGTATTTAATGCACGAAACTCTTCGTACCTTTCCTGAAAAGCAACAAACTCAGTGGTACACACTGGGGTGAAATCAGCCGGATGGCTAAACAAAACAAACCATTTTCCTTTATAATCGCCCGGAAGGTTTTTAATTCCATGGGTTGTTTGAACTGTCATTTGTGGGAAATCATCGCCTAAAAGTGGCATTCTTTTTACTTCTTGATTCATCATTTTATGTTTTAAATTATTAATGTTTTTTATTATGCTGCAAAAATATATACAAAATAAACATAAGTCAAATCAATAATATTTATAAATACATCGAGAATGTCTATATTTGTAAAATGATTACACTAATACAACTGGAATATATTGTTGCCGTTGACACTTACAGACATTTTGCGACAGCAGCCGAAAAGTGTTTTGTTACTCAGCCAACACTTAGTATGCAGGTAAAGAAACTGGAAGAACATTTTGATTTAAAAATATTTGACAGGACTAAGCAACCCGTGGTGCCAACCCTTGCCGGACAGAAGATTATTGATCAGGCAAGGAAAGTTTTGCAGGAGTCGGCCAGGATTGAGCAAATTATTCAGGAGGAAAAGAATGATTTAACTGGCGACTTACGAATAGGGGTTATACCAACAATTTCGCCTTATCTATTACCACTCTTCACTGGGAAATTAAAAAAAGAAAGTCCGAATTTGCATTTGGTTGTTAACGAAATAGTAACTGAGGAAATAATCAGACAACTTAAAATGGATCTAATTGATGTTGGCATACTTGTAACCCCTATTAATGAAAACGGAATTAATGAATTACCACTTTATTATGAGGAAATGCTAATTTATTCAAACAAGAATCATAGGTTTGCTAATAATACATCTATTAAAATCAAGGATATTGCAGCCAGCGATATTTGGCTATTAAACGATGGACATTGTTTTAGACATCAGGTGGTAAACCTATGTAATCTGCATGAATTAAAGGAAAGCGATTTGCCTTTCGAGTTTGAGGGTGGTAGCCTCGACACTCTAATTAAAATAATTGATAAAGAAGGTGGATTTACTTTGATTCCTGAACTGGCAGCTATTGAAATGGGTGAGGACAAAAAACACCAGATACAAAAGTTTTCAAAAATTGTTCCTTTGCGAGAAGTATCTTTAGTTTATACGCGCAAATACGAAAAGGCTAAATTGCTTCAACTAATGGCTGACACAATTATAGCAACAATTCCCAAATCGTTGTTGGACAAAGAAAGAGGAACTATTGTTGAGTGGAGATAGTTGTGAACTAATTTTAATACGGTAATACGGCTACACTAAAAATAATACCTTTGCCGCCCTTATGAAAACGGGAAGTTTTATAAATATCAATTTTGTTAACTGGGAGGAGCACGTAAACAGCGGTTTGATTCTTCTTGATTTCTGGGCTGAGTGGTGCTCTGCCTGCCTTGCTCAGGATAGGTTTTATGAGGAGTTGGCAGAAAAGTATGCAGGGAAACTTAAGGTAGGAAAAATTCATGTTGGCGATAATCGTGTGCTGGCTGATAAATTTGG
>JAOZNY010000127.1 GCA_029933565.1 Bacteroidales bacterium | reverse complement strand
CCAATTACTAATGTCCTTCCATAAGTTCCTCACTTATCTCCCAAAGCCTATCCTGTATTTTCTGGTCGTAGGAAATGGCTGATGATTTCTGTTGCTGTGAATTTACAAAATACTTACCGCTCACATTTTCCACTTCGTCACTACTTGCTAAAAAGACAGAAGTACTTGCACCCTGCTCAAGACTGCCTCCGCCAATCCCCCAGCCTGCATGTAGCAATTTGGTACTAATCACACCTGGATGAAGGCAGTTAACTGTTGGGCTTTTCCCCTTTAGCATTCTATGAAGTTTATAGGTGAAAAGCACATTTTCAAGTTTCGAAACTGCGTAAGCATTATAAGCGTCAAAATATTTCTCACCATTCAGGTTATCAAAATCCATGGTCCCCGATTGTGCCATCGAACTAACATTAACAATTCTTGAAGTTTTAGTTTCTTTTAGCAAGGGCAAAAGAGCATCAGTAAGGGCAAACACTGCCATATGATTTACCATAAAACTTGTTTCAAATCCGTTGGGAAGAATAACTCTGTCGTTCATAAATACTGCTGCATTGTTAATCAGGACATCAATTCTGTCGTACTTCTTTTTTATGCAGTCCGACATTTTTTGTATCTCCTCAAAACTACTAAGGTCGGAGTATACATGCTTTAGGTTTTCGTTCCCACTAAGTTGAATCAGTTCATTGGTTACCTCCTGGCTTTTTTTCTTATTCCTGCCATGAACAATAACTTTGTGACCCAGTTTTGCCAGTTCAAAAGCAGTTTGTTTGCCAATTCCATCGGTGGCTCCAGTAATTAATATTGTTTTATTAGTCATAGATACAAATTGTTAATCTCATTATATTATGGGAATTAAGTATTCAAATGTAGTAGTTTTAGTTTGAACTGAAACTAATTATATTTGCATTAATTATTTCAAAAACCAATTTGTAGATCAAAGGTCTATCTTTTTTAAATCAAAACCAATGAAACGATTCAATTCTATCATCCTCTTATTTCTAATAATTGGAAGTCTTACTGTAGTCAAAGCACAGACTGTTCAGAAGCAGATTTCAGATATTAAAAACTATTCAGAAAATCCTTACTGGATAGATATGATGAAAGACCCAAATGTTAATTTTTATGAAGTTAAATCTGCATTTAACGCCTATTTTAAGGATAGGGATAAGGGAAAAGGTTCAGGCTGGAAGCAATTTAAACGTTGGGAATGGTTTATGGAGCAGCGTGTATTTCCAAGTGGAAATCGTTTAAATCACCCACAGGCCTGGAACGAGATGATGGACTTCTATAAGGAGTATCCTTTAAATAATTATCGAACAGAAGCAGAATGGGAAGCTATGGGACCGGCAACTTCTGAAGATGTTACAGGGCATTGGAATCCCGGGCTTGGACGAATAAACGTAATTGCACGCGACCCGTTTGATGCCAACACTTTATATATTGGTGCGCCGGCAGGAGGCTTGTGGAAAACCACCAACGAAGGTGCCGACTGGGAGGTGTTGACAGATGATTTACCCGTTCTTGGTGTTTCTGCCATTGCAATTCATCCTACCAATACTGATATTATTTATATTGGTACGGGAGATAAGGATGCCTCTGACAATTATAGTATTGGTGTTTTAAAATCTACTGATGGTGGTTCTACGTGGGAAGTAACGGGTATGGATTGGTCAATTTCTCAAAATCGTACCATAGCAAAACTTTTAATCAATCCCGATAATCCGGATATTTTGTTTGCTGCCACAACAAGTGGTTTGTTTAAAACAATTGATGCCGGAGCAAGTTGGTATAATGTTAAAAATGGTAATATTGACGATATTGAGTTTAAACCCGGAAATCCAAATATTATTTATGCAAACACTCAAAGTTTTTTCCGTTCTACCGATGGAGGAGAGAATTTTACACAAACAACAGGACTTCCTACTAACAGCAGGGTTCAAATTGCCGTAACCGAAGCAAATCCTGAATATGTTTATTTCTTTTCATATCAAAGTGGCATTTATCGCTCAAGCGATAGTGGAGAATCATTCACTATGCAGTCAACTGAGCCTAACCAGGGAAGCCAGGGATGGTACGATTTGGCTTTTGCTGTATCTCATACAAATGCTGAAGAGGTTCACCTGGGAGAGATTAATACATGGAGATCACTTAATGGAGGAGTAAGTTGGGTAAAGACCACCGACTGGACATGGGATAACCCCATTGGATACACTCACTGTGATATCCATGAAATGGTATTTTATGAAGGTACTTTATATGTAGGAAGCGATGGTTTAGTTTCTAAATCAATTGATAATGGCAATACCTGGACTAACCTTACTGAAGGTATTTGTATTAGACAGTTTTATAGAATTGGTGGGTCAAAAACTAACCCTTATAAAATTCTTGGTGGGTCGCAGGACAATGGAACAAGTGTTTATTCTACTGACCACTGGCACGAATGGCTTGGTGCTGATGGTATGGAGTGTTGTGTTAACCACCTAGACGAAAGCATTGTTTATGGCACATCTCAGGGTGGTAGTTTTTATAAGTCTAACAACGGAGGCAACTTTGGTGGAGTAAGTATTAGCCAGCCCGGTGGCGGTGCCTGGGTAACTCCATTTGTAATGCATCCTGTTGACCCTGAGATTTTGTTTGTGGGATTATCAGAAGTGAGGAAAACTACAAATGGTATGAGTAGTTGGACAACAATATCAAGTTTAGGAGGTAATAATATTAATAATATGTGTATCTCCCAGTCTGATCCGGACTATTTGTACATAACAAAATCATCATCAATCTACCGAACAACTGATGGTGGCGATAACTGGGATAATATCTCCGCCGGCTTACCCGATTTGCATATTTCTTATGTTGCTGTTCATCCTTTGTATCCTGAAACAGTGGCTGTTAGTCTTTCAGGTTTTGATACTGGTGATAAAGTTTTTGTTTCCTACGATGGAGGAGATAACTGGATTAATTATTCAGTAAATCTTCCAAATATTCCTGCTAATTGTGTAATATTTAATGATGATGAAAACAATGGAATTTATGTGGGAATGGATGTTGGATGTTATTATCGGGATAATTCACTAACAGAGTGGGAACCATTTATGACTGGTCTGCCAAACGTAATTGTTAACGAACTTGAGATTCATTATGAATCGGGAAAGATTAGGGCAGCAACTTATGGCAGAGGTTTATGGGAGTCGGATATTCACCCAATAGTTCCGGTTGATATTACAGTTAGTTATATTGTAAATTCAGGCGATGATGATATTATTGAGTTTGGAGAAACTGTTAGTCTTGATGTTACATTAAAAAACAATATGGAAGAAACTGCCGAGGATGTAAATATGACAATTGCATTTGAAAGTCAGTACGTAATAATTACTGATAGTACAGAGTTCTTTGGAAATATTGCGGCTGGCGATAGTGTGTTTATTGAAGGTGCTTATTCTTTTGATGTAATATCTTCAGTCCCCGACGACTACGATATTAAACTATCTACTCACATTACATCTTCCAATAATTTATGGGATGGTAAAATTAATTTAACAGCCTTTGCACCACTTATTGAAAATGATGAAATTGTAATTAATGATGGCGATGATGGTAAACTGGACGCTGGCGAAACTGCTGATCTTGATTTAAATTTTAAGAATATGGGTGGTGCAACTGCAGAGAATGTTGAAATAGCTGTTTCAACTTTAGACCCATATGCTTTCATAATAAATACAACTGCATCTTTTGATACTTTACACCCTGATGATATAGGCCAAATGATTATCACCATAGTAGTTGATGAATCTACACCAATAGGACATATTATTAACCTATATGTTGAAATTGAGGGAGATAATAATTATTTCACAAACGACACAATTGGTTTGCAAGTAGGTTCTCTTTATGAGGATTTTGAAACTGGTGATTTTACGAAATTTGCCTGGGAATTTGAAGGTGTTGCTTACTGGGAAATTGAAGATGTTGAAGTTTTTGAAGGCGATTACAGTTCTGTTTCAGGAGACATTGATGATTCGCAGGAATCGTGGATGTTTGTTGAAGTTGATGTTCTGGCTGATGGAGAGATGAGTTTTTATAAAAAGGTAAGTTGCGAAAATGATCCAAATGGAACAGGATATGATTTCCTTGCCTTTTTTGTTGACGATCAGGAAAGAGGTAGATGGGATGGTGAGGTAGACTGGAGCAAGGAAACCTTTAGTGTTACTAAAGGAAATCATACTTTAAAGTGGTTGTATTATAAAGATTATTCAGTTAGCGAAGGTTCGGATTGTGCATGGGTAGATAATATTATTATGCCACCTATCGACAATGGGATTCCTCTTTTATATGTTGGTGCCGAATCAATTTATAAAATAATGTCTCCAGATCAGATATATGTCGATACTCTCTCAATTATTAATCTTGGTGGAGGTGCGCTCGAAGTTGAACTTGAAGTGGCTGAACGTGATTCTAAGGGTTTCGACAGAGAAATTTCGTGGCTAAGCCTGAATCCTGAACTTGACATACTTAGTGCAGGCGAGATTTCAAAGGTAGAAATGAGTTTCGATACATGGGATATGGAAGATGGTGATTATTATTGTAATATTATTGTAACTGATAATGTAGATGATGAGTTATTAATTCCAGTTACCTTGGTAGTTGATAAAACTGTAGGTTTTATTGATTTTGAAAACAATGATGAAAGTGTTGTGGTTTATCCAAACCCATTTAGAAATGAAACAAAAATTTATTTCAATCTTAGCGAAGCTAAAAATGTTAAACTTGAGATTTTCAATTTAATGGGCGATAAGATAATTAGCCTAATTGATAATACTATTTTTAAAGAAGGATGGCATAATATTGTTTGGAATGGAAATAATAATCAAAATACTTTTGTTCCAAATGGTGTTTATACATATTCGTTAACAACGGATAAAACCTATACTGGCAAGATTATTTTAAATCAGTGAGACTATGATTTTGTTTTTCAAAATCATTTAGTCGAACTGATCCCGAGCGATAGTCGAGGGATCTCATGGGTTTTATTCCCCGCATCTTGATGCGTTAATAAATATCAAGATTCGACTGAGATAGCTCGTCAGTTTACTGCGAGGAGTTTCATTAGATAAATTGTTATTTTTTATTCAGTATTAATCCAAGTTGTTAAAAGTTAAAATATTGTGATTAAAAACAAAAAATTGATTCCCAACTATCCACTCTTGAGAGGGGAACCAGGGGTGTGTCATAAATAAGTCCAATCAATTTTTTTTGTTTTTTTGTATAAAGCGTAATCAACTTTTAATAACTTTATCTTATACTTTTAAAATGAAGAGAATAAAGTACTTCCTATTAATATTTATTTCAACTCTATTGTACATAACTTTATACTCACAAAGTTTCTACGATACTGAAAATATAAGTAAAATCGAATTATTATTCGAAGATGAAAACTGGGAAGAAACGCTAAGCAGGTTTCACTCGAAAGGATATGAACAGCGCTTGCTGGCGACTATAACTATCAATGGACAAAAACTTGATAGTGTTGGTGTTCGTTTCAAGGGTTATTCAACATATTCATTTAAGGATAAAAAGAAACCTCTTAACATAAAACTCAATTATAAAAACAAGCAAGATTATCAGGGATTTAAAAAGATAAAACTTGCAAACGGTAAGCACGATCCTTCATTTGTGAGAGAGGTTTTGTCGTATGAAATTGCCCGCAAATATATGGTGGCACCAATGTCGAATTATGCTCAGGTATTTGTTAATGGAGAGTATTATGGCTTATTCTCAAATTCAGAATCAGTTGATGGAAATTTTGCTGAGCGCCACCTAAATTCTTCTTCCGAAAATTGCCGTATTAAGGGTAATTCTGATATCTTCGGTGATAAGGGTGAATCCTCACTGGTTTATTATGGCCCCGACTCAACTCAGTACATGGATCGCTATTTTATAAAATCAGATTTTGGCTGGAATGAACTGGTAGATTTTACACGAATCCTATGTAATTATCCAAATAAAATTGAATCTGTTTTAAATGTTGATCAGGCTTTATGGATGCTTGCTTTTAATAATATTGCCATAAATCTTGACAGTTATTCAGGGCGAAAGGGTAATTATTATCTCTTAAAAGATGACAATGGACTTTTTAATATTATTCTGTGGGATTTAAATATGAGTATGGGTGCTTACGAAACCATCGGTGGTGGTTTTCCCGACCCAACTAAACTTATTAAGTTAGTTGAGTTAAACCTTTTACAGGAAGCCGAAAACTCTTCTTATCCCTTAATTAGTAAATTGCTTGAAGATGAGGTGTATAAAAGAATGTATCTTGCTCACTGCCGTACTATATTTGAAGAGAATTTTGAAAATGATTGGTACATAAACAGGGCAGAGGAACTACAAGTTTTAATTACTGATGCTTACAAAAGTGATAAAGGAGTTTTTTATACGTATAATTCCTTTAAAAATAATTTGAATGTTACAGTTGAAGATACTGTTTCAGACCAAACAAGATCAAAAACCTGTTATGGCATTACAGAATTGTTTGATCCACGAATTAATTTCTTGCAACAAAATCCTGAGTTTAACAAGCAACAGCCACAAATAAGTTTGATAACTACTTTTCCGCAGGAAGTCAAAGAATTCTCAAAGGCAATAATCAATGCGCAAATTTCCAATGCCGAAGATGTTTATTTTTATTATCGGCATTTACCTTCCGAGAAGTTTGAAAAACTTAGAATGTATGACGATGGAATGCATAATGATCATGATGCCGGAGATGGAATATTTGGGATAGAAATTAATACACGCAAAACAGATATTCAATATTATTTTTATGCCGAAAATGAAGAAGCCGGATTGTTCTCGCCGCAAAGGGCACAGCATGAGTTTTTTATTTTAAAACTTAAACAGAAACAAGCTAAGGTAATAATCAACGAATTTTTGGCTGACAACCAATCTGTTATTGCTGATGTGGATGGAGAATATGACGATTGGATTGAACTCTACAATACAACTAACAAAACCCAAAAACTGGAAGGCTGGTTTATTTCTGACGATGCCAATAATATTACCAAATGGGTATTCCCAAAGGTAAGTATTAAGCCAAAGGCTTATCTGATATTATGGGCCGATAAGGATGATTTGCAAAGTGGACTTCATACTAATTTTAAACTCTCGAAAAATGGTGAGAGTTTGTTGCTTTTTGATAAGAAGGGCAATATGGTTGATCACGTGGTTTTTGGCCCACAGGAAACTGATAAATCTATGGGACGCCTGAAAAATGGCAATGGTAATTTCATAAAACTGACTCCTAGTTTTAATGCTGAAAATATTGTGGGGGCATCAGAGTAAGCAATTGTAGAGAAATTTTATGGTTTATAAGTAATTTGAGTTTTATTGAAATGCTTAATTTTGAAAACTCAAGATTTCTTGAATCTTGTTTCAATTTCATTAAAAGTTATCGATAGAAATGGCCAAAGTACATTCGCCTTATTTTTCAAGCTCGGCTATAATTAATTGGCTAAAAAAACCATATCCATTTGTTGCAGAACTTAAAACAAAAGTCCTGATTTCATTCGCCTTTGGAATTTTTATTTATTTGTTCCTTATAATTTTTCAACCATTTGGAATTGATAAAATTATTGCAAACAAGGCATATTATCTTCTTGGGTTTGGTATGATTACCACTCTCGTAATGCTTTTTAGTTATTTTGCTTTACCTCTGTTATTTAAGAAAACATTCGATTTGGATAGGTGGGTAATTGGTAAAGAAATTGGTTTTGTACTTTTTATTATTGCTCAGATTACCTTACTTAATTACTTTTATAATTCAGGTATAGGTTATGGGCTCTCGGAACAGCATGCCTTGCATTACTTTGTTTTGTTTACTGTTTCAGTTGGTTTCTTTCCGGTTCTAGGCCTTGTGTTTTTAACTGAATTGCTATTAAATACAAGTCATAAAAAGACTGCATCTGAAATAAGTTCAAGAATTAGTAAGGAAAGGAGCGATGTAACTGCAAGTTTTTCTTCAAAGATTAAGATTGTTTCAGAATCAAAAAGCGATGCTTTTGAAATAGATGAGATAAATCTGATATTAATTAAATCAGAAGATAATTATTGCAAACTGTTTTATCAACAGAATGATGAGGTCAAAACACAACTTTTAAGGATTACTTTGAAAAATATTGAAAATCAATTGGAGACCTTTCCTGCTTTTGTCAGAAGTCACCGTTCATTCATTGTAAATAAAAATCATATCTCAGAAATTACAGGCAATGCACGGGCATATTATATTCATTTTGATAAGTGTGAAGAGATAGTTCCAATATCAAGAAACTTTCCCAAAGAACAACTCTTATAGAACCATATGACCTATTTCAGGATGAGACATTTGTTGTTCGATAACCAGATAACTTGATAACTCGATAACCTGACAACCCGATAACCAGACATTTCTTCCCATCCACCCCTTTATTTCCCATCTGCCATTATCCTTTCCCGTTCGCCCCAAACACTTCCCATTAGTCACAATTTTTGCAGTGCTGTGGTTTAGAAATGTATGTTTGCCGCTGAAATCAATTATAAATATAAAAGTATAGACATGAAAAAATTAGTATTTCTAATTACAGTTTT
>JAOZNY010000365.1 GCA_029933565.1 Bacteroidales bacterium | reverse complement strand
AATATTTATAACTAACTTTTTTCATAAAAGCCCGCAAATGTATGCATTATTGATGCTTCTACTTATTTCATTAACATTTTTTAGATTGTGTAGTGTTAAAAGTTAAAGGAAATAAGTTCAAAAGAACTGTAAAAATGGTTAAATTATTTATAGCACACCCCTTACTTCCCTATCAAGAAGGGAGTTAACGGAAATCATTTTTACAGTTTCTACTTTGTGTTTTTACATTTAACAACTTCTGTTTGTAAATTTATATTGTTAAAAAACTTACGAAAGTGGATATAATTCTTCGACTTAAAAGAGCCCTAATTAACTATTGCGCTGAATAACTGTATGTTATATTTATTGGTACAGGAATTGCCAAATACATTACATGATTACCCCAATAATTTTAACATACATAGGAATTTCTGTAATGGTAGCATTATTTGCTTTTGGCAGAAGGATAAGTTTTGCTGGAGCCTTTTTTACCAGTGTTTTTTTATCTCCTTTGGTGGGAATAATTGCTATACTCAAAACTGATAAAAATATTCGGGTTAAACATTATACCACAAGGTATGTTTGTCCAAAATGCAATATTGAATACACCGAAGAAAAGGAAAATTGTAGTTTTTGCCTAGAGATGGGTGAAAAAATAAAAGTGAAACCAACTAGAATTTTATTATAAAATATTTCTTAAACCAACCCCCGGTTCTGCATCCATCTAAGTGCTTCACGCCGGCTTAATTCTGAAAGTTTTTTTTCAGAAATAAATTCTACTACACAACGGGGGTTGGTTTTTGAATATTCTCTTAACCTTTTTCCTAAATCAGTCCTCTTTATGCCGAAGGTTTACAGATGAATGCCTCTTGCAAAGGAATAAGATATTTAAGAGTTGCCATTTATAATTACCTGATAAACACTGCTTTTTCAACTGAAACCAATTGCCCCGATCTATAGATATAAAGTAAATAAGTGCCTAAATTTAAATTGCCTAACTGTGGCTTCCATGACGTTTTGTTCCCTGTAAAACTCAAACTATCAACTGTAATACCATTTGTATTAATTAGTTCAATAAAATAATCTCCTTCATTGTCAAAATCAAAATTTAGTCTCCCTTTTGTCGGATTTGGATAAACAGTAAACTTCTCAACTAAGTGTTTTTCAGTTTGTCCCACACTTAAATCATAAACCGCAAGTGTGTATTCACCCCTTTTAAGATTATCAACAAAAATATGTCCTATCGACCAAATTCCATAACGGCTTTGTTGAATGCTATGCCAATCATCCGCTGCGCTTTCCCTATAAAGTATTACTACTGAATCGGATTGAGAAATAATAAGTTCGGAATCCAAGTCTGTGCCATCGTCATAATAAAATCTACCCGTCGATTGCATTTCTTCGGGAAGATACCCCTCGATTTTCCAGTATCGATTAGGAGAAATCCTTAGTCCTGGTATTGGCACTTTCAAACTATCGGGAGCAACCCAATTGTGTGTGGCCTGCACAAATGCATCTTCCTGCAATTCATCAATAATGATTTTAAAATATGTTTTGGGGAAAATAAATTCCTGGAGAGATGAAAAAACAAAATAATTATCAATGGTTGCATCCATCATTCTTTCCTCTGGATCAACAAGTACAGCCATCGGTAAGAAATCTATTTGCTTTATTGAATGCCCAGTTTTACCAGAGAAAACAACAGTATCAAAAATTAAATCAAAGTTTTCCTTTAAATAGGCTATTTGAACAATGTGGTCATTTCCAATAAAGTCAAAACCCTTAAATTTATGCTTCAGCCAAATATCCAACTGCCCTTCTGAATAGTTCGTTGAATCGATTGAATAATGAGGCGTACCGGGTGAAAACACCCAAGTATCAAAAAAACCGGTCATATCAACACCTGTGTGACTACTCAGAAAATCTCTCATATCGTAAGATGAAACCGACTGATAGGCAAAATTTTGAAGGAAGGCCGTTATTGCATCATAAAAAACAGAATCGCCAAGGTAGGTGCGCAAAGCATTTACAACCGTTGCTCCTTTATCGTAGGAAGTGCTGCCATAAGTATATTCTTGAGGAACATTGTTGAGAGCATAATATCCATTATCGACAAGATGAGTTTTTTGAAGCATTTCTTTGTGTTTGTCGCGCATTGTAGTTTTAAAATCTTCCTGAGTATATAGTCCCTCCAAATAAAAAATCTGACAAAAAGTAGCCCAGCCTTCGTTTATCCACA
>JAOZNY010000126.1 GCA_029933565.1 Bacteroidales bacterium | reverse complement strand
GAATTTACGAACACAGGACTGCCGAATAGATATTCTTCACTTTCGTTCAGAATGACAAAAAAATTAGTTAGTCCATCTTTTTTGTGAACTGATTAATTGTAATTTAACGCCATAAAAAATTGCATGGGCTACAAGCAGATTTCCATTAAAATGCCTACGGGCTACAATGAGGACGATTTAAGAAAAAAACTTGAACGAATATTTAGGTTTGAAGAATTTGGCTATACCATTGAAAACAAAAGCCTCGATGCTCGCAATAAAAGAAATATTCATTGGCAAATGCGTATTCTGATTAGTTCTAGTTCTTTTCAGAACACGGAAGAAAACCTTAAACCCGAATTAATAATTCCGTTTAAGAAAACAGATAAGAAGGTAGTTGTTGTGG
The DNA here is from genome assembly GCA_029933565.1 of Bacteroidales bacterium. Taxonomy (GTDB): domain Bacteria; phylum Bacteroidota; class Bacteroidia; order Bacteroidales; family F082; genus BM524. Next base: position 8,291 of record JAOZNY010000126.1, on the reverse strand, counting down.
GTAGCGGTCCTGCGGGCTTCTTTGCTGCATTCGTACTACAAAAGGCAGGCTTCAGTACTACTCTTATTGAAAGGGGAACTGATGTAAACAAAAGAACTGAAGGAATAGCCAGATTTGAATCTTCAGGGATTTTTGACCCGCTGAGCAATTATGCCTTTGGCGAAGGTGGAGCTGGTACTTTTTCGGATGGTAAATTAACCTCTAGAAGCAAAAGAATCTCTGCTGAAAAGAAATTTATTTTGGCAAGTTATGTCAAAGCGGGAGCCCCTGAAGAAATTGAATACATGACCCATCCACATCTGGGAAGTGATAATCTAAAACTAATTGTAAAAAACCTCAGGGAGCAGTTTATTGAAATTGGTGGCACCGTTCTTTTTGAAACCACCATGACTGACATTAAAACAAAAAATGGAAAAGTATCGCGAATTGAAACAAATAAAGGAGACCTTGAAGCAGATTATTTTCTCATTGCTCCCGGCCATTCTGCCTACGACACTTATAGATTGCTGATAAATAATGGGGTAGGTTTCCATGCTAAGAACTTTGCCATTGGAAGCAGGATGGAGCATAGGCAAGAGATAATAAATATTGCACAATGGGGAAAGAAAGAACTACCAGGCGTTAAAGCAGCTGAATACAGGCTAACCTCCAAAGGGAATGGCAATCAGCAAGTTTATAGTTTTTGCATGTGCCCGGGAGGCGTAATTGTTCCTGCCACAGCAGTTGAGCAAGCAAACATTGTTAACGGCATGAGCCGATATTTACGAAACGAAAATTATTCCAACGCTGCCTGTGTTGCCACCTTAAATTTGGGGAACATTTTAAAACGCGAAGTAAGTGCATTGGAGACTTTGGACTGGATGGAAAAACTGGAGCATAGTTTCTATGAGTTTTCGCCTAAATACAAAGCCCCTTTTTGCAGTATTCAGGATTTTATTAATAAAAAAATAAGTAGTAGAAACGCACAATCATCTTATCCCATGGGAATAGAGCAGACCCCCTTATGGGAAATGCTACCCAAAGAAATTGAAAATGCCATGCGTGCCGGACTAAAGGATTTCATTAGAAAAATGAAAGGTTTTGAAACAGGTAATATTTTAGGGCTGGAAAGCAAAACCTCGGCACCAATTCAAGTGGATCGTGAGAAGGATGGAAAGTGCACAGGATTTGAAAATCTTTATATTATTGGAGAAGGAAGTGGTTATGCCGGTGGAATAATTTCCAGCGCAGCCGATGGGGTTAAAGTTGCTATGGGAATTGTTGGTGAATAATTTCGTTAGTTAAACCCTAATTGATTTAGTAGTTTTTTATTGTTTTTATCATCGTTGATCAAACTAATTTTAAATGCATTAAATTCCCTTCTCAAGGGATAATCATTCCTCTGATGTTCAAAACTTTTTACTGAATTCCTTAGCATAAGGTCGTCCTTTTTTATGTTGTAAGTTGAAAGGATTGCTTTACTTATCACTTCTTTAGAAGTCAAACCCTGGCAGTTAATCTCAATGTTTTTATTTGGAGGCAATGGAATATTTTCAGGAAACCAGTTGTTTAAACCTAATTTAAAAAACCTGTTCAAAGCCTGCACGCTCATTGCTGCACCCATTGCTTTGCCATCGGCAGAATATCCGGCAATGTGTGGAGTGCCAAGTTCAACAAGATTTAGAAGTTCTGAGTCGATGTGGGGTTCATTTTCCCAAACATCCAAAATGGCGGCTTTTATTTTGTTTTCTTTTAAAGCGTTCTTAAGCACTTTTGAGGACACAACCTCACCCCTCGAACTATTAATAATTATTGTTCCTTTCTTTATTTTTTTCAGGAAGTTATCATCAAAAAGGTGTTGGGTTTTATCTTTTCCACTTTTATTTAGTGGCACATGAAAACAAATAATATCTGCCTTTTCCTGAATCTCACTTAATGAAACAAACTTTTCCTTTCCTTCTCTTCTCTCACGCGGAGGATCGTTTAAAAGCACTTTCATTCCTAGTAAGGATGCCAGACTTGCCACCTTCGTTCCTACATTTCCTACTCCAATAATTCCAATTGTTTTTTCAGAAAATTCAAAATTATACTCCACAGATAAGTTAACCAAAGCCGAGGCAATGTATTGCATAACTGAAACCGAATTACAGCCCGGGGCATTTGCCCATTCTATTCCTTTCTGCTTGCAATAATCAATATCGATATGATCAAATCCAATGGTGGCTGTGGCAATGAATTTTATATTGCTCCCTTCAAGCAAGTTGGCATTACATTTTGTACGGGTCCTGATAATTAGTGCATCTGCATCTTTCACAATAGTTGCAGTAATTTCATTGCCAGGATAATACTCAACATTGGCAAAAGGCTCAAGTACTCCTTTTAAATATGGAATTTTATTATCTGCAACAATTTTCATGGCTATTCAAATCTAATATTCAATGCCTACCTTCTTATGAAGGAATCATTTATATCAAAGGTAAAAATATGAATTAATTGGAGATGCAGATTAGAATCAATACATTAAGATTAATTCTTACTTCTTAATCACCTTTACAACACTAACAATATTATCATCAGTTTTTATAATCAGCGAATAAACTCCTTTGGTAAACTGTTGCATGTTTATGGTTTCCTCTTTACCATAAGAAATTTGCTCCAGTATTTGTTTGCCTTCCATATTTTTCAATACTAAACTTCTGCTTTTAGCATCAGGGAAAACAATATGCAACTTTTCAGTTACCGGGTTAGGATAAACTACAATGGCTTCCAAAGCATTTTCTTCTAAACCAACCGGAATAAGAATATAATCGATCTTGATCTCAGTATCACTACCTCCAGTTCCTGTGGCAGTTAACGAAACTGTATAATTACCCGGCTCAAGGTATTCATTAGCAGGGTTTTGTTCATCAGATGAATTACCATCGCCAAAATCCCAGGCCCAAGTATCGATACTACCTGTTGATAGATCAGTAAAATTAACCATCAAAGGTGCTTCACCGGTTGTGGGTGTTCCTTCAAAATCTGCCTCAGGTGCAGCAATAGAAACAGTAATATAATCCAGTTTCTCCATCTCATTACTTCCACCTGGCCCACTTACCGTAAGTGAGACCGTGTATATTCCTTCAGTATTATAAATGTAAATAGGGTTCTGAAGATCAGAACTTCCACCTTCACCAAAATCCCATAACCAGGTATCAACACTATCAACTGATAAGTCAGTAAATATTACTTCAAGAGGAGCATTACCACTTGTTGGTGTACCAATAAAGTCGGCTGTGGGAATTGGGTAATTAACAAATATATATTCGGGCTTTTCCGTTCCATCGGTTCCACCGGGACCAGTGAGCATAAGGGAAACAGTATAATAACCAGGGCTAATATATTCATGTTCAGGATTTTGTTCATTTGAGACGCTTCCATCTCCAAACTCCCAAAACCATGTATCAATAGTACCAACAGATAAATCGGTGAAAGCCACTGAAAGTGGGGCATCGCCACTTGTAGGTGTTCCTTCAAAATCAGCCACAGGAGTTTGTATCCAAAAGCAAAATGAACTGTCAACACAAAATTGTTCTATAATTTCTACACCAAACGAACCTGACAACTCGGAAACAAAATAATACTCATTAGCACCCTCAATAGTTTCCATTGTTTCGCAGTTAAACCATTGGTATGCTGTATAACCTTCTATGGCAATAAGTGTATCGGCGATTGTTGTAATTTCTGTATTGATTTCAATTTCTGAAACATTATGCCAAATAAGAGTTTCGCAATCAACTGCTTCGAGGTAATCGCCCGGACCTTGCATTTCACAAGCCACAAAAACACTATCTCCCTGACAAATACTAATAGTATCATAAGTAAACTCAGGTGTTGCTTGTAAAAATATGTGGTCACCATTGGAAGAACCGAAGGTGCCAATCCAAATATCCTGCATCAAGTCATTGTTCAAGTCGGCAAGTTCAAGATCATGGGAAGAAATTGAACCCTCATTTTCAAAACACAGATTAAAAGTTCCGAGTCCATCGTTAGTCCATACCTGTATTCCATTTTGACCGTACGATCCAATTATAACATCACTATCACAATCATAGTCAATATCTCTTATTTCAACTGCTTTTGCAAAATTGTCGTTATCAATTTGGAATCCTTCAGTAAAATTTGCATCTCCATCGTTTAGCCATACCTGAGAAGGGACTTGCCAGTTAGAAACTACAACATCCATATTTCCATCACCATCAATATCGGCTGCAGCAACACCAGTAGAAAAAGCAGATCCCAGCGATTGACCTGTATTTGTAAAATTACCTAATCCATCATTTAACCAAACAGTATTTGGTGTACCATTAGTGCTGGAGATAAAAGCATCCAAATCACCATCCCCATCAAAATCAGCTAAAGCTGCTTGAGTACAAGACGATCCTGCCAATTCCTGGTTTGAATTTTCAAAAGTGCCATTGCCGTCATTAAACCATACTTCAGTTTCTCCACTACTATATGCAGGGGCAAATATATCAAGGGAGCCATCTCCATTTAAATCAGCTATTCCCAGTTTTCGCATGGAGATTGAATTAGCAATATTACCCTGCCAGAAAGTGAAACTGCCTGTTCCATCGTTTTTCCAGATTTCACATCCCTCTCCTGAATAAAAAGCGGCTACAACAATGTCCAGATCCTCATCCATATCAACATCAACAAGGTCAACGCCAAACCATGAATTGGATCCACCATAGGTTTGGTCGTAGGTAAAAAACCCAGTGCCGTCATTCAGATAAACTTCCATATCGTCGTAGGCATCAACAGTTACAGCATCGGCATCGCCATCATTATCTATATCGCCAAGTGCCACGCCGAAGGTTTCCCCCTCTACACCGGGACCAGGATCTTGGCCTGTATCGGTAAAATCGCAACATGGATTGGTTTGACTAAATAAACTGCTAGTACTCATAAGTACTACGATTACAAAAGTAATAAGGTTGTGCTTTTTCATTATGTGTGGTTGATTTTTATTAATAAGAACAAATATAGTTATTTTTTAACAGACTACATCAAAACACTTATAGGGCTAAGGAGGTAAAAATATATAGTTGGTGAGAATAGAAAGTCTGAAAATACTTAAACGCATTTTTTAACATACTCAAGTATTTCTTTTCCTTTATCAGAATCGATTTTTATCAGATCAAAATCAATAACATAATTATTTAAATATTGCAATACTAGCTCATCATTATTAGCCGAGCGAGGAAGGATGCCGGAAAAAAAGAAACCCATTTTTTCAAATTCAATGGTGCAATTTGCCGTGTTTTTGTCTGTCAACCTCATTCTAAGATAAATAGTTGCCGTATTATTGTGACAGAGTGTATTTAAAATCCGATGAACTTCTGTAAGGATATTTTCACCTATTGTACTAACAGTAATGTCTGCTGTTTGATTGTCATTATTAGTTTTAACAGATAAGATAGATTTTTTCACATCCGTTGTCAAAGTTAAATTTGGATCAAGACAAATTTCTGGGGGCAAAGGATAAATAATTTACTTTGCTAAAAAAGTTGATGCATAAACAAGAGTACCAATTATTAGCAAATTTAGTTTTACCCACTGGAATTCTAGATTACTTTTCGATATCCAAAATAGATCAAACCCCAGAAGTTTATAGTATTTATTTAGAGGAGAATAATCAAATACCCATAGAGTATTCACACGATAAATTATGCCTTGCTCTATCCAAAAACACTATTTGAATCAACCCTATTTTAGGATATTTTTTTAAACTTTTAAGTATTAATAAAATTATGCGGATAGTCTGGCAAACGATTCTGAAAAGATAAAACCGACTCTTTTTTAATCACACCATTGTCTGTATTAATTGCATGTTGAATCGTATTATTTTTCATCCAAGCTTCAGGCCCTTCTAAAATTGTTGGTAAGTGTACAATTACTGCAGCTGAAATTGACCTTGAAGCACTCTCCCAATAATAACTTGGTGTGTGATCTACCGCATAATAATCTATATTGTCGACATGAAACATTGGATTTTTAAAAGTTGTAGGCTTTGCAAAATAGAAACCCATCCCTTCATCGCAACTAACGTCAATGATAAGAGATCCTGGTTTTAATATCTCTTTCTCTTCTTTGGTAACAAAATTGATAGGATTATCTGTATCTTGGTAAATACCATTAATAATGATCTCCGATTCACTAATTAAATCAGATAATGGTCGTACACTACCATCATGTTCCACAACGACTAATCTTGGTTCATTTTCTTCACCATCGCGAATTCGGACATAGTGTACATCCAAAATTTCTTCACGAACTTCATGATCAGGTCTTCGAATACAAATTGTAATATCCCTGAATCCATGTGCTTTGAGAGCATAAATAGCGCCTCGACTTACGGCACCAAAGCTAAAAATAATAACTTTTCGTTGGTTGCCATAGTGGCCATCAATTCCTTTTAATTGTAAAGCATGAATAACTGCAGAATAGCCTGCCATTTCATTATTCTTATAAAAAGTATGCCTTCCCATTTGGCCTGTTGGTGACCATACAAACATATCTTCAAAAGCAATAAGTGTTAATTTTCTGTCTATTGCAGTTTGTGTAATATCTTTTTGTTGAGCACAATGTGGATAACCCCAAATTAAACCTCCTTCGCGTAATTCCTCTAAATCGGCTAACACGGGTTTAGCAATAATCACCGAACCAATTTTAGTTAATAATTCATGTCGAGATGCAACTCCTCCTGTTTGTGATTCAAAAAACTCATCATCTATATTAAAAGGTTTACCATATCCTTTTTCGAAAATTAATTGTTTTCGAACATTTTCTGGTAAGCGTGAAAGATGTTCTGGATGAATAGGAACTCGTCTTTCATCTTCTTTTCTTGAAGTTCCAACGACTCCTAAAGTTAGTCTTTTCATATTTATTCCTCTATTAATATTGTTAATAAACAATTTAATGCCAACTTGACTACTCGTAACCCAATGAAATGAGAAATTATTTACTGATGTGAGAATTTGTAATATTTAAACAGTAAATGGAGATAATACTTGATTGAAATCAAAAGTGGTATAAACCAGATGTAAAGATACTCTATTTTCTATAGAGATACTTGAATTTGAATTTGATAAAATTAATAAGAAAAATCAGCCTCTTATCTGTGTGCAGCTAGCATTCTTTAATTGATGAGTCAGACGTATAGGCATCATGCTGATGCCGATATTACCTATTTCGTTCATATTGATTTGATTATTTGTTATTTTTGAAATTAGTATATTGTAATAATGTTGATCATTGAACAAAAGTTTATTGGATATTTTATGAATAGCGAAGATGCAATTGATTGGTCGTTGAAGGAATAAATGAAACACATCAAAAAAAAATTATATAATTTAAACCTAGAATATGAATAAGTATAAAATTGAAATAAAGTGGGCGTTTATTTTTATGGCAATGATGCTGATTTGGATGTACATTGAAAAGTTAGTTGGGCTACATGATATTCATATTGACAAACATTATATTTACACAAATTTTGTAGCAGTATTTGCAATAATCGTTTATGTATTTGCACTTTTAGACAAGCGAAAGAATTATTATCAAGGAAAAATGACCTACAAACAAGGATTCATTTCAGGCTTAATTATTTCGCTAATTGTTACTGTTTTTAGTCCCTTAACCCAATATGTTACTTCAGAAATTATTTCAACTGACTATTTCTCAAATATGATTAATTATGCTGTTAGTGAAGGAAAAATGACTCAAACTGAGGCTGAAAACTACTTCAATTTAAAGAGTTATCTTATTCAGGTAATAATTGCAACACCAATTATGGGGATTATTACAACAGCAATTGTAGCAATATTTACTAAAAAGAAATAATAGATTTACTTATTCATGATTATTAGTATAATTCACAATAATCTCATTTCTAAGATTAAGGAACATATCAGTAACGTCACCCATCAAGCCATTGGAATAGTTTGTTAAATATTCTTGAGCAGATGCCGGATTATTTTTGTAAAGTTTCATGGCCTCATCCTCAATAGCCTTTTGATTGTTGAACATTTCATCCTCAAAAGGTGTTCTTACTTCCTGCACGTCTTTTGCAATCTTTTGAAATTTCAAGTTAGCCAGATTATCCACAAAATCTATTGCCCATCGTGCTGATTTCTCATCGTATTTATTGGGGTCGTAAGTTTTGTAAGTGTCATCAACACTTAGGTTTCCGGCATAAATTGGGACGTAAGGACTGAAGTAAGGATTGTCGAGGTAAACCCAATAAACACCACCAATTTCGTTGGGCAGCC
>JAOZNY010000125.1 GCA_029933565.1 Bacteroidales bacterium | reverse complement strand
CCCTCACTTAAATTGAAAGGAGTATTACTAAAAACTCTTCCTATCTGGTCAATTAATTCAATATTAATATTCTTAGAAAAAACTGACTGAACCCTAAGATTTACATAATCCGCTGCTGGCATTGGGAAGACTTCCTTTACTGTAAAATCTTGCAAAGCGATACCTGTCTCACTTATTCCTACAAATGCCTGACAGTCAATTTCCAGTAAATTACCATCAGAAAAAGGATTGGAAGAAGTAATTTCGGCAAATACCAATGGCGATAATTTGCCAGTGAGTTCAGATTGAATTTTATAACTTCCATTACTAAGTGAGGAAAACTCAAATTCACCAGCTTCATTTGAATAAGTATAGGCAATCAATTTGCTTTCATCATTAAAAAGTTTTACAATCTGTTCGCCAAGTGTAATTTCATCAGTACAACTCTCCCCTTGCTGAAGGAAGCCAGAAATAATTCCAACTCCCGCCGCCATCGATTCCAGACCTAGCAAATTAATATTTACTGCTAATTGGTCGTTATTTGTTAGTTCGAATGTTTGTGCATAAACCCAATTTGTAGCACCTCCAAAATATGATGGAGCATAATTTCCAAAGTCCACCGATTCTTCTTTAAGATCAACCCTCAAAAGGTATTCTCCTTGGGGTTTGTCAACAAACCAATAGTAGCCAAACTTCCAAAACTCACGGTCGTCCATATATTTCCACTGGTTTTCGAAACGACGATAAAGAAATGCAGTTGCAATATTTGAACTATCGTTTTCTTCAACATTAATTGTAAAGCCATCGATGAATGCATGTCCTCCAAAGGTGTAATAATTGAGTGTGGAGACTTCCATGCATTTTTCATCCCAGCATTGAAGGTCACCTCCACCATCGTTTGAAATCTCAAGACAAACAAAATAATCACCACTATTATCGTAAACGTGAACAGGATTTTGTTCCATAGAAAAATTCCCATCGCCAAAATCCCAAAACCATGATGAGATATTTCCAGTGGAATTATCGCTAAACATAAAAGTATTGGGAGTATTATTAAGCGTATCGAGACTTACCTCAAAATCGGCATTACAACTAATTGGATCTCCTACAACCAGATTTATACAATAGGTATCCATACAATAATAAAAACTATCGGAAACCGTAAGGCAAATATTATAAACACCTGCTTCGGCATAAGTATGAGTTGGGTTCATTTCTTCTGAAAAAGTAAAATCACCAAAATCCCACATCCATCTACTAAAATTACCCTCTGATAAATCATTGAACATCACAGTCAAATCATCAGACGGATTGATATTGTAGTCAAAATCTGCCACACAGTCACCAATTTCACCAACAGTTACAAACTCATCGTAGGCTGACCAACAAAGACCATTTGTATCTTCAACCACTAAAACTACCTGATAAATACCCGCTTCGGCATATTCGTGGCTAGTATTTTGCTCGTTAGAAATATTATAATCACCAAAATCCCAAGTCCATTTATTTATGCTCCCTTCCGATATATCGAAAAAATTTATTAGCATGAGATTATCAGGAACTTCTATATAATAAAAGTAAGCCTCACAAATATTGGGCATATAACAAACAGAAAAATCTGCAACATTATATTCTTCTGGCGGATCAAAATAATGGTAAATAATCTCGCCATAGCAATCACCTACACTTACCTCAGCATAATTAAAAATTTGAGGAATGGCGTAAACCGAATCGATGTAATATCCATTAATATCAGTAAAGACCATTCTGTTAGTAGTGTCATTAGTATTAACAAAAACAGGATATTCAACTAAAGGCGTAACACCATCAGTATCGGTAATAATACCTTCAAAATAAAACCACGATTGTGCAATTGCTCCGCTTTGAAACCCGAACAATATTATAAATATGGCTAAGCCAATTTTCTTAAATGCATTCATAATTCATTTTTTAAAAGTCGTAATAAATCCCAAACCTCAGCCCCATGGTATAAGGTTTAATATTTGGATCGCCAATATCGGTATCGTAAATAGAGTTAAGATATTTAGTAAATTCAGGCTGCAGCGAAAGCGAAACGGCCTTTGTAAACTTATAGTTAAACCGCATAGCAACCATCATTTGCATATTCATATCAACTCTTGTGGGAGTATTATCTTCAATGCTTACAAGAGTTTGCTCGTTGGAAGAAGTGAAACTAGGCTCTGGAATTTCGCTGCTAATAAGTTTTGAAAATATTATGCCTGTTTCAAGTCCCATGGTAAGTTTATTATTTCCCCAAACCTTATAACCAACCTTTAAGGGAACATTCAAATAAGAATATTTAAATAAAGGTGACTGCAAACTATAATGGTTGATACTGTCGTAAACAGTAGTTTCAGTTGTTTTATAAGTAATATTATCAGGATTTAAAGGGTCAATTTCAAATGAAACAACCTTATTGTAAAATCCAATACTGTCGTTACTTTTATAATTAAATTTATAAACTCCCCTTTCTTTCATTTGCTGATAACCAACACCCGCTTCAATATAAAATTTGTTTAAAACAATTCCGAAATTTGCTTCGGCAGTATAAGTAAACTGATCCTCGGTATTGGGGTAATAAACCATTGCTGCCTTAATTCCAACACCTGTGTAAGTATGCAACTTCCTTCTCTTTTTCAGATATTCTTCAACAGTAATTTGTTTGTCAATTGGCTCTGCATTCAAATAGGCAATTTCATAGATACTTCGCGCATCTATTTGTTCAATGGTCAAAGCATCGTCGGCTAACATTTCATTTTCTTCATCAGATTTTACAATCAACAAATAATCATCATTAATAATACTCTCTTTGGTTTCGATTGATTCAGGTATTATTTCTGTTGTTACATTATCTTCTGTATCTGATTCCTGTACAATGCTTACTTCAAATATTTCAGTTTCTAAAATATTTGTTTCAATTTCATTATTAGTTTTCGTATTGTCAATGGTTGTTTCTATTATAATATCTTCATTTTCTGCAATATGCTGATTATTATCTGCGTTAAAATACCACATTGAAGAAACTCCAATTAATAGTAACAGCATTGCAGCCAATGTCCATTTTATGTAGGTCATTCGTTTGCTTTTCCCTGTATTGAAAACCCCTTCTTCAATACCGGCCCAAACTTTAGCAGAGGGCTGTGGCTCAAAACCTGAGGCAGCATCTTTGAAAAGTTCATCTATATTTTTATACTCTTTCATAATCTTATATTATGTTGTGCATTATGGCACCGTATTTTTCTGTAATAAGTTTCCTAAGCATCCTCCTCGATTTCGATAATTGCGACTTTGAGGTGTTTACAGAAATACTTAGGTCATCTGCAATCTCTTTATGAGTCATTCCATCTAAAACATACATATTGAAAATCATGCGGTAACCATCAGGTAGTTTCTGCACTATTGCCATTATCTGGTTTTTTGAGACAGGCTCTTCAACAAATATCTTGTCTTTGCTTTTATTAATAAAATCGACTCCATTGTTCCTATCCGTAATTTCCTCCTGATAAGCATACTTTAAATTTGCCTTATAATGATTAATTGCTGTATTTACCATTATCCTTCTTAACCAGCCTTCAAAGACACCAGTACCATTATAAGTATTTATTTTTTGAAACACTTTTATAAATCCCTCCTGTAAAATATCTTCTGCATCATTCCGGTTTTTACTGTATCTAAAGCATACTCCTAGCATAGGCGAGGCATACAATTTGTATAACTCCCCAAACGCACTTTGCTTTCCAGCCTTACATTCCTCTATTATCCGGTTGTTTGAAACCATAAAGATCTCTCTCTATTTGTTCTATTTATTGTGACAGCAGTTTTTATAAGTGGTTGCCTGACGGTAAATAATATTGCACAGAACTAATTTTTGTTAACTTTGTAAAACTAGTAAAAGTAATAATTGCAGTTGTTTAAAACAGAAAGATGATAGAACTTAAAACTGAAAAAGTAATTTCCGATTATCCCTTCTTGAGAGGGGAATCAGGGGGGTGTCAGTTAAATATTCAATTATTTTTTCAGTTTCCCCCCAACTTATCAATACTTTAAACAAATACTCATGAAAAGCAAACTTACCATTTTATCGTGAATTCAGAAGCCTTAAAAATATTAGTTAAGTATTGGGGGCACTCATCGTTCAGGCCACTACAGGAGGAGATTATTGATTCTGTTTTAGGCCAAAACGACACGCTTGCCTTACTTCCAACCGGAGGTGGCAAATCAATTACCTTTCAGGTTCCTGCATTAATGAAAGACGGTATTTGCATAGTTGTAAGTCCGCTTATTGCTTTAATGAAAGATCAGGTACACAACCTGAAGCAAAAAGGTATTTCGGCAGGGGCTATTTACTCAGGAATGCATTTTGATGAGATAGAGTCGGTTTACAATAATTGCATCCACGATAAATTTAAGTTCCTTTATGTTTCGCCCGAGAGATTGGAAACGGAAGCATTCAGATATTTGATTGGTCAATTAAATGTTAACCTGCTTGCGATTGACGAAGCACATTGCATATCGCAGTGGGGATACGATTTTAGACCACCCTATCTCAAAATTGCAGAAGTCAGAAGTCTTATTCCCAATGCACCCATACTTGCACTTACCGCCACTGCAACGCCAAATGTTACGGGCGACATTATGGACAAACTGAGATTTAAAAAACCTAATCTCCTAAAAGCAAGTTTCCTGCGCAAAAATCTTTCTTACAGTATTTTAAAGGAAAACGATAAAACAACAATATTGCTCAAAACTCTTAAAAACACAAATGGCAGTAGTATTGTTTATGTGAGAAGTCGTAAAAAGTGTAGGGAAATATCAGAAATCCTCAATCAAAATAATATTAAGTCAACTTATTACCATGCAGGGCTAAATGCCAGAGAAAGAGTAAAACGACAGGAACTTTGGACGAATAACCAAACAAGGGTAATGGTTTCTACCAATGCCTTTGGAATGGGAATTGACAAAGCCGATGTTGGTTTAGTTGTTCATTACGATTTGCCCGATAGTATTGAGTCGTATTTCCAGGAAACAGGACGTGCAGGCCGTAACGACAAAGCCGCACAGGGTTTGGTTTTATACAATAATCTTGATATTAACAATTCCATAAAAAGACTTAAAGATTCTTTTCCTGAGATTAGCCAGATAAAAAAGATATACAATGCTCTGGGTAACTATTTCCAAATACCCGAAGGCAGCGGAAAAGATATTGGATTTGATTTTAACCTAACAGATTTCTGCAGCAACTACAACTTAAAAATTATTGAAACCTACAATGCTATTAAGATACTTGAACGTGAAGGTTTTATTTATTTTATTGAATCGTCGGGCCAGTACTCACAAATCATGATCCATTTGAAGAAAAGTGACCTTTATAGGTTTCAGGTTGAAAACTCCGACTCTGACAGGTTGCTAAAAGAAATACTTCGTTCGTATTCAGGTGTATTTACGGAATATGTGAATATTAACGAAAACCTTATTGCCAAACGAACCGAAATGAGTAAAGAGGCAGTAGTTAAAAAATTAAACTATCTGGATAATCTAAAAGTATTAAAATACATTCCGGTAAAACTTAGCCCTCAAATTGTTTTCACTAGTGAGCGACTAGGCATTAAGAATATTCAACTGGAACAGGATAATTACAAAAACATTAAAATTGCTGCTGAAAAACGCTTACAATCACTTTTAAATTTTCTTTCAAATTCAATGCAATGCCGCAGCCAGCAATTGCTTGCATATTTTGGTGAACCTAAGTCGATGAGGTGCGGCATTTGCGATGTTTGCAATCGGAAATCGGAATTAACAGTAAACGATATTGAATTTTCGCGAATTAATAATTTTCTTGAAAAGGAGTTAAAGTTCGACAGTTTGCATTTGTACGAGTTAATAGCACGTACCGGAAAATTTAATGAAGACGATGTAATCTCTACCCTACAATGGCTTATCGACAATAATAAGATTATTCGATCGAAAGATGAAAGCCTAAAATGGAACGAGCAATTGGATATAGGATTTTAGGTTTGATTTAAAACAAAAACAACCGTTTCTTTTGACTCTCTCCCCAACCCTAAAGGGCAAGCCAAAAGAAACACTTGTTTTAAGATATTGTACTATTTAGTTTCATGAAAAATATTAAGGTTATTAATAAAATCATTCCAAAATTCATCTTCCTTTAGGGTTGGGGCAAAATGAGTTTTGGAATGATTTATAGTCAACAATAAAAGTGTCAAGAAAATTTTAATGAAAAAAGAAAAACCTAAAGTCTCAGTCATTCTCCCATTTTACAATGCAGAACCAAGTTTAAACCATGCCATCGAAAGCATTGTATCGCAAAGCCTAAAGGAATTTGAATGCATTCTCATTAATAATAACTCTACCGATAAAAGTATTGAAATAGCAGAAAACTGGACAAAAAAAGATAAACGCTTTATTCTAATCCACGAACAAAGACAAGGTGTGATGTTTGCTTCAAATGCAGGCTCGGAAAAGGCAAAAGGCGAATACATTGCCCGAATGGATGCCGATGATTGGGCCTACCCTAACCGATTAAAACTACAGTCAGAGTTTCTTGACAAGAATCTTGATTTTGGGGCGGTCTCAGGTTTGGTAAAGCACATCAGTCATTCGGAGCAAACTAAAGGTTTTGCCCGTTATGTTGAATGGGTAAATTCAGTAAAAACCCACAAAGAAATATTAAATAGCCAATTTATTGAATCGATAATTGTAAACCCTTCTGCCATGTGGCGAAAAGAAATTTCTGAGAAATACGGTATGTACAGGCAAGGCGACTTTCCGGAAGATTATGAGATGTGGTTGCGCTGGATTTCTAAAGGAGTTAAAATTGAGAAAATTAACGAAATTATTCTAGACTGGTACGACTCAGATACACGACTCACCCGTACTCAGAAAATTTATAGCGATTCGGCCTTTTATCGAATTAAAACAAAATACCTTGCACAATGGCTTGAAAAGAACAATCCTTTTCATCCTCACATTGCTGTTTGGGGAGCCAGCCGCATTTCGCGTCGACGCGCCCGCTTGCTATTACAATATGGAATAGAAATTGATTTTTATATTGACACTAGCCGAATACGTGAACTAGACCTCGAAATTGTTTATTACAGTGAAATTCCATCACCCAGCGAAGTATTTATCCTTACCTACATTAAACAGATGAATGCTCGCGACGAGATACAAAACTTCCTAAATGAAAGAGGATTTATTGAAGGTAAGAATTATCTTTCGATCTCGTAATATTCTACCCAAAGTGAGATATAGAGTTATTGTTTCAAACTTGAATCCTTAAATTTGTTAGGTTTGCAAAAAAACAATTCAACTTTATGAAACGACTTTTATTATTAGTTATTCTCGTCTCATCACTGGCAACATTTTCACAATCCACACGTCAATATTTGGGTATTGTAATAGGCCCTTCATTTCCTTTGTCAGACTTTGCAAAAACAGACCTTTCAGACTCAACATCAGGCTTTGCAAAAACAGGTGTTAATCTTAAACTTATTTATTCATACAGGATTACACATAACTTTGGAATTCAGGCTCACTTTGTTTACAACTCAAATAATCTTGACAACGAGGCTTTAAAAAATGAAGCAGAATCGTATAAACCAGCATATTCCCTTAGTGTTGAAAGTAAAAAACCATGGAGTACAGGTGGAGTTTATGTAGGCCCATTTTTGCGTTTTCCCATAACTGATAATTTTAGTTGGGATGTTAGGGGACTTATTGGTTTTTCAGGTGGATACTCACCTCAGTACACAATAAGGGGAACAAATATCAATTCAGGTGAAAAAACTGAATATTACAGAGAGGCAGCTAGGACGATCGGTTTTGGGATGACAGCAGGAACAGGCTTTAAATATAGAATTAACAATTACTTAATTCTTCTAAATGCCGATTATTATTTTTCTAATCTAACATATAAAGAAGTAACCGGTTGGGGTTGGACAACAGAAGATAACCCAACAGGAACTCCATACAATATTAGTACTGATCAAAAAATCAATAATGTTTCTGTAACAGTTGGATTTGCATATTTTCTGTAAACATCCATCATGAAATTATCTCTGTCGTATTACAGACAAAATAATGTAGTTGAAATAGCCCGTGATTTAATTGGCAAGGAGATATTCACAAACTTTAATGGAATCTTAACTTCGGGAATAATTTCTGAAACTGAGGCTTACGCCGGAATTACTGACAAAGCCTCACATGCCTTTGGCGGAAAACGCACCCAACGCACCGAAACCATGTTTTTAAACGGAGGCAGGATTTATGTTTATTTATGCTACGGAATGCACAAAATGCTAAATATTGTAACCGGGCCTAAAGAAACGCCACATGCTGTATTAATCAGAAGTATTGTTCCCAAAGCCGGAATAGAATTCATGAAAGAAAGAACCGGTAAAACTTCATTGGTAAATATTTCAAACGGACCAGGCAAACTCTGCAAAGCATTGGGCATTGAAATGAAACACAATAATATTAGTTTGCTTGGAAATGAAATATGGATAAAAGACCTTGACTTTACTTATGAAATTAAAGGTTATGAAATTGAAGGCTATGGGATAAAAGCAACAAAACGAATAGGAATTGATTATGCCGGTGAAGATGCAAAACTACCTTACAGATTTGTAATAGACTAATTGACAATTCTGATTAAGACTCGTTCCAAAATAAGAATAAA